>NZ_JBSFLV010000045.1:0-71935 GCF_053599215.1 Streptomyces sp. NPDC001002
GGATCGCCCCCGCGGTGACCGTGCGCGTCCAGGTGGCGCAGCCGAAGCCGCCCGAGGTCACCGCCGTCGTGACGGACCGCTTCCTCACCTCGGCGCGGCTGTCCACTTGCCCGTCCGCCGGCCCGTCCGCGTATCCGTCCTCTTGTCCATGGGGACCTCCTCCGTTCGCTCGCCGCGGTGTCGGTCACCGCGGAACTGCGACCAGTCCACGGCACCCGGTGGCACGGATGAAGGATCCGCTCATCCACTGACTCGCAGTCCGTGGCTGCGGTCGTCCGGGCCTGCGACGATGCGTGGACCGGCGTACAGAGCGCGGCGGACTTCAGGGAGGGGCTTCTTCATGGAACAGTCGGTGGACCGCGCCCAGTTGGGTGCCTTCCTGCGGGCCCGTCGGGAGGCGCTGCAGCCGGAGGACGTGGGGCTGCGGCGCGGATCGCGGCGCCGCACGCGCGGGTTGCGCAGGGAGGAGGTGGCCGAACTGTGCGACATGTCCGCGGACTACGTCGCCCGGCTGGAACGCGGGGACGGGCCGCAGCCCTCGCCGCAGATGGCGGCCGCCGTCGCCCGCGGTCTGCGCCTGACGCCGGACGAGCGCGATCACCTGTTCCTGCTGTGCGGGCACCGCGCACCGCACCGGCAGCTGCGTGGTGAGCACGTCAGTCCGGGGCTGATGCGGGTCGTGGACCGGCTGCAGGACACGCCGGCACAGGTGATGGGCCCGCTCGGCGAGACCCTGCTGCAGACGGCGCCAGCCGTGGCCCTGCTCGGGGAGCAGACCCACTACACCGGTCAGGCGCGCAGTGCCCCCTACCGCTGGTTCACCGACCCGGCCGCGCGCGAGCGCTACCTCCCCGACGACCACGGTCTCAACAGCCGGGTGAACGTCGCCCTCCTGCGAGCCGCCTCCACGCGGGAAGGACCCCGGTCGCAGGCCGCCCGCCTGGTGGCCGAACTCCTGCGCCGCAGCGGCGAGTTCGCGTCCCTGTGGGATCAGCAGGAGGTCGGCCTGCGCTGGAGCGACGCCAAACGGTTCGTCCACCCGCAGGTCGGCCGCATCGACCTGTTCTGCCAGAACCTGCTGGACCCCGACCAGTCCCAGTCCCTGCTCATCTTCACCGCGACGCCGGGCACCGAGAGCCACGAGAAGCTGGCCCTGCTGAACGTCGTGGGCACGGACACCTTTCCCGTCGGCTGACGGCGGTGGGGCCGGGTCGACCGCGCAGGGCGTCCCGTGTCCGGACACGACAGGGCGGCCTGACCCCTCCCCCGAATACCGGGGGTCAGACCGCCGCTCCGGTGTGCGGCTCAGGCCGGCTGGGCGTCCGGTACCGCCGTGAGCCAGGGCAGCGCCCCGCGGTCGCTGGCGCCGAGCCGGGCGTACGCGCTGTAGAGGTGGTTGCCCACCGTGCGGATGGACAGGGTGAGTTGCTCCGCAATCTGACGGTTGCTCAGGCCCGCGGCCGCCAGGGTGACGATCTGCCGCTGGCGGGCGGTGAGTTCACCGAGGACCAGGCCGGACAGGGCCGGGGTGCGGGCACCCTGGCAGCGGCGGGCGAGGGCGACGGCACGGGTGCGTGAGGTGCGCGCGGCGCGCGGGTCGCGGTGGGCCCGTACCGCCTGGGCGTGCGCCTCTGCGGCGAACAGCAGCAGGCCGCGCCGCTCCAGCGCCTCGGCGGCCCGGTCCAGGTCGGGTCCGTCGCCGCGGGCGAGCGCGTCGGCGTGCAGGGCGAGGACACCGTCGGCGGGCAGCCGGTCGACGACCGCCTCCGGGGCGCCGAGACGAACGGCCTCGTACAGTTCGTACGAGTCTCCCGCTCCGATCGTCTCGAGCGCCCCGTCGACGTCCCCCCCGGACACCGCCAGCCACACGGCCGCGCCGCCCCCGAGCGGTCCCCCGGCGGCCGTGCAAGCGGTGCCCGTCTCCCCCGACTGGGCGGTGGCCAGGGCGAGTTCGGTACGGCAGGACAGGTCTCCCCCGTCGTCCCGCAGTCCCTCCCTCGCCCAGGCCGCCGCCTCGCGCAGCTCCCCCCGGAGCCGCGCATACCGGGCGCGTACGGCGGCGTACCCCGCCGGCACCGACGCGCCCTCCTCGACCAGCCACTCCCCCACCGGCGTGGCCGTGGTCCTGACGTCCGCCCGCTCGATCCGCCCGGTCAGCTCGGCGGCCTCGGCGTCGAGGGCCGGCCGCCACTGCTCGGGTCGCCGGGCCAGCCGGCGTGCCCGCAGCCGGCCGGCCGCGGCGCGCAGCACCGGGCCGTACAGGGGATGCGCGAGGCGGACGGTGGTGAGGCCGACGGGAGTTCCCCGGTGCTCGTCGATGCGCACCAGGCCGTCGGCCTCCAGGTGTTCGAGGACATGGAGGTCGAAGGCATCCGTGTCCTGCTCCAACGGCTCGCCGAAGGCCAGGCGTTGGAGGGTCTCGCGTTCGTCCCCGTGCGGCCGGTCCAGCACGCGCGCGGCGCGCTCGCGGACTGTCGTCGTGACCGGCAGCGGGCCGCGCCAGGACCAACTCTCCGTGTCCGGGCGGCGGTTGAGCAGCCCACGCTCGCGCACCGCGTCGACCAGGTCGCGCAGCAGGCGCAGGTCGCCGCCGCAGAGGCGGAGCAGTCGGTTGAGGGTGAGCGGCTCCAGGTCCGCGCCGAGGCCGGCCGCGAGGAGCTGTTCGGTGTCCTCGCGGGGCAGCGGTTCCAGGAGGAGGCGGGGCAGCAACTCGCCCGTCCACAGGCGGGAGATCGCGCCGGGTACCGGTGTGCCGTCGGCCGCGACGACCACCAGTCGGGTGCGGCCGTGTACGGCGAGCTGGTGCACGAGGGCGGCCGAGGCGTCGTCGAGCAGGTGGGCGTCGTCGACCAGCAACAACCGTATGCCGGAGAGGAGTTGGACCGCCCGGTGCAGGGAGACCGTCTCGGGCAGGAGGTGCGCGAACGCGGCGAAGGAGAGGTGGCGGGTCTCGGGAGTGCCGGCCGCCCTGGCCCGGTCGCTGCCCCGCAGTGCCTCGGTGACGAGCCGGGTCTTGCCCGAGCCCGCGGGGCCGGTGACCACGATGCCGTGGTGGCTCGCGGTCAGGGACCGGCGGATCAGCTCGAGCTCGTCCTCTCGTCCGGTGAACGGCCAGGGCAGTTCAAGGGTCTTCGCGTCGCGTTCGAAAGTCGTCACGGGAGTATGAGCGCGAGTACTCAGTCCTGATACAGGGCGACTTGAGTAGACCCCGACTCAGGCGCCTGTGACCTGGTTCGGGGCAGGCTGTGCGCATGACCGGACGCTACTGCTCCCTCGCGCAGCAGTCGGCCCCCGCCTTCGCGGCAGGGCTGACCGCCGAGCGGCGCAGTGCGCTCATCTCGGGCAACCGGATGTGGGTCAACGGCACGGTCCTGCACTACTGCTTCTTCGACGGCGAGGGCGACGCCTCCGTGATCCCCGTCCCGGGCACCGGGGCGGTGCGGCGGGTGTCGTGGGTCGGCGCCAAGGAGCAGCGGGACGTGGTGCGCGAGTGCTTCCAGGAGTGGCGGGATCTCGGACTCGGCGTGTCCTTCGTCGAGGTCGCGGACCGCACGGAGGCCGAGGTGCGCATCGGGTTCCAGCTCGGCGACGGCTCGTGGTCGACAGTGGGCCGGGACGCGCTGCAGGTCGGCGTGAACGACCGCACGATGAACTTCGGTTGGGACCTGACCGCGCCCGGGGAGCGCGGGACGGCCCTGCACGAGATCGGGCACGCCCTCGGGATGCTGCACGAGCACCAGAGCCCGTTCGCCGGGATCCACTGGGACGACGAGGCCGTCTACGCCGATCTGGCGGGCTCGCCGAACTTCTGGAGCCGGGACAAGACGTTCTTCAACATCCTGCGCAAGCTGGACCCGGACGAGGTCAACGGCTCCGTCTGGGACCCGCAGTCGATCATGGAGTATCCGTTCTCGGGCGGGCTGATCCTGGAGCCGGAGCAGTTCCGGGCGGGTCTGAATCCGCCGGGTTCGCTGTCGCCGGCCGACAAGGAGTTCGTGCTGCGCTGGTATCCGCCGGCCGATCCGCCGCAGCCGCCCGCGCTGGTGCCCTTCCGTTCGGCGCCGCTGGGTCTGGGCCCTGGCGAGCAGGCGGACTTCGTGATCGATCCGCCGGAGACCCGCGAATACACCGTGGGCACCTTCGGCGACAGTGACACCGTCGTCGTGGTCTTCGAGGAACGGGACGAGGAGCCCCGCTACCTGACCGGCCGCGACGACGGCGGAACACCGCACAACGCCACCATCAGGGCCCGTCTCGTCAAGGGCCGCCGCTACTACGTCCGTGTGCGTCTGTACTCGGCCTGGGGACCGGGACAGACAGCGGTCATGTGCTGGTAGCAGCACGGAGAACCGCACCACTCGGGCGTGCTGGACCACCTGTCCGGCGCCGGGGGAGCGGTCGGGCAACGGTCGCCTTCGGGGGAGGGAGACCGTTGCCCGGCCACGCCACATGTCCCGGAAGCGGCCGTGATCACCGTCGAACGGTCCGCCCGTCAGTCGCGAAGATACGTCTGCCTCAGCGCCCCAACTCCACTGGCCGCGCGGGGTCCTTGGACCACTCCTCCAGCGAACCGTCGTAGAGCGACACGTCCGTTCGGCCGAGCAGGGTGAGGGCGAGGGCCGCGCCCGCCGCCGCGATGCCGCCGCCGCAGTAGAGGACGACGGGTGACTCCGCGGTGTCGAGCACCGCGCCGACCTTCGCGGCGAGTTCGGCGGGCGGCAGGACACGGGCATCGGCGTCGAGGAGGTCGCGGCCGGGGAGGCTGCGGCTGGCGGGGATGTGCCCGCGGCGGCTGTAGCGGGTGGGCACGGAACCGTCGTAGCCGCCGGTGGGCAGGGCACAGACCAGCACGCCGGGGCGTTCGCCGCGGCTGATCGAGGCCACCTCTTCGATGCCGGTCCACAGATCGGGGCGCGGGGCGGGAGTGACGGGCACGACATCCGGCGCCGGCGGTGTGTCGTCGCCGATGGCGAGCGGGCGACCCGCCGCCTCCCAGGCCGCGAGGCCGCCGTCGAGCACCGCCACCGGTACGGAGATCGCGCGGAGCATCCACCACAGTCGGGCCGCCCAGATCCCGCCACCCGTGTCGTACGTCACCACCGCACTCCCCCGCCCCACACCGAGCCGGGCCAGCGCGGCAGCGAGGGCGTCGGGCGAGGGCACGGCGAAGTGGTACGGCGCGTCGTGATCGGCGAAGTCCCCGGTCAGGTCGGCGTGGCGCGAGCCGGGCAGATGGCGCTCCGCCCAGCTCCCGCGTCCGCTCGCGTACCGGTAGTCGCCGTCGTGGCGCGGTGAGGGCAGCAGGCAGGTGGCGTCGAGGACGACCAGCCGCGGGTCGTCGACATGGTCGGCCAGCCAGGCGTCGTCGACCAGGGGGCCGGGCAGCAGGGAGGTCATGGCGGCCGATGGTACGCCGGTGCGGCCACCCCTGTGACCTGGGCGTCTTGTCCCTCGGTCAGCCTCGTCCCACATTTTGGAACGCGCTTGCACAGGATCCGGGAGCTGCGGTTATGGTTTCGGCCATCTACGCGGGAGCCCCTACCCGGTTGGGCTGAGAGGGCGTCTGGGACCGGCTCGTCGAGCACGGTCCCCATGGGGACGCCGACCGCACCTATCGCGCCTTCGGGCGCCCCGCGTAGGAGTTCACGTGTACGCAGCAGTCGAGCCGATGCCTGTGCCTCCGGCGGCCAACGCCCTGGCATGGGGCTCCTGTTGTCGTCCGGGAGCTTGTCGCCACGGAGCCTGTTGTCACGGTTCTTGTTGTCACGGGTCCCGCTGACACCTCCGCGCCTTCCCCGCCTGCCCCGCCTTTCACCGCGCCGACGCGCGCCGCCTTCGGAGTACCTCCATGCCGCACATCCGGGTCATGCTCGACTATTTCCACCCGTGGCCGAATTCAGCCGGTCTGTACGTCTCTCGTGCCCGTGACTGGTACGCCGAAGCCGGTCTGGACGTCGAGCTGGTGGTGCAGGATCCGGGGCGTGGCGACACGTTGGAGTACCTGGCGCGGGGCGAGGTGGACTTCGGGATCTTCCCGCCGAACCGGCTCCTCGCCCGCCGCGCCGAGCACGCGCAGCCGCTGATCGCGGTGGCGGCCGTCAACCACCGCGGCCTGGAGGCGGTGCAGACCACGACCTCCACCGGCATCACCCGCCCGCGCGACCTCGCGGGCCGCCGGCTCGCCTACAACCCGACCCCGCGCGGCCGGGCCATGGTCAGGCACCTGGTCGCGGCCGACGGCGGCGACCCGGACGCCGTGATCACCGTCGACGCGGGCGCCCGCGAGCTGACCGTGGACGACATCGAGGCGGGCGAGGCCGACGCCACCTTCGGCAACTACTGGTCCTGGGACGCACTGCGCGGCGACCTGCCCGAGGAGCGGCGCCTGACCTGGCCCGTCGACGAGATAGGCGCACCGCGCTACCACAGCTATCTGCTGGGCACGAGCGAGCGGCTGCTCGACCAACAGCCTTCCCTGGTACGGGACTTCCTCGCCGTCACGGCCCGCGGCTACGCGGCGGCGGCCGCGCGGCCCGAGGGCACCCTGGAACTCCTTGAGCGGGTCATCCCGTACTTCCCGCGCCCGCTGATCGCACGGTCGCTCGCACTGATCGCCCCCACCTGGACGGACCAGGAAGGGCGTTGGGGCGTGATCGACCCGCACCGCATGGGCCCTTACGCGCACTGGCTCGCGGAGAACGGCGCGCTCGCGCACGACCGGGACTGGGACCGGTCCTTCACCAACGGCCTGCTGGACGTGGCCGCGTGAGCGTCCGGATCTGCCAGGCGGGGACGCTGACCCGGCGTCTCGCCGTCGACTTCATGCGGGTGGGCAGCGCGCTGTGTCGGGCTCTACCGCCCCGCCACGCCCGACTCCCCTCCGTGTGAAGGACCCTGCCATGCACCGCCGTACCGCTCTGTCCGCCCTGTCCGCGATAGCCGCGAGTTCCCTGCTCGCCGTCACCGGGTGCTCGGCGGACACGTCCACCGCCACCAAGGACGGCACCACGACCGTCACCCTCGCGCTCGACTGGACCCCGAACACCAACCACACCGGGATCTATGTGGCGTTGCAGAAGGGCTGGTTCAAGGACGCCGGGATCGATCTGAAGATCGTGCCCTACGGGTCGACCGCGCCCGAGACGCTGATCGCGAACCACAAGGCCGACTTCGGGATCTCCTACCAGGAGGGCGTGACGACCGCGCGGGCGGCCGGCCAGGACATCACCTCCGTGTACGCGGTGACGCAGAAGACGAACGTGACCATCGCCGTCAAGGCCGACCGGGACGACATCGCCTCGCCCAAGGACCTGGACGGCAAGACGTACGCCGGTTTCGGCGCCCCCTACGAGAAGCCGCTGCTGCAGAAGGTCATCCAGAACGCGGGCGGCCAGGGCGACTTCAAGCAGATCACCCTCAACACCTCGGCGTACGCGGCCCTTTACGCGGGCAAGGCGGACTTCGCCATGCCGATGCCGACCTGGGAGGGCCTGGAGGCGGAGCTGAGCGGCAAGCCGCTGAAGAACTTCCAGCTCTCCGACTACGGGTTCCCGGAGATCTACTCGACGCTGGTGGCGTCCTCGGACCAGTACCTGAAGAAGAACCCGGCGGTGGCGAAGAAGTTCCTGGCCGCCGTCGACAAGGGCTACCGGTACGCCGCCGACCATCCCGACCAGGCGGCCGATCTGCTGGTCGCGGCCAACAAGAGCGTGCTCACCAACACCGAACTGGTGAAGAAGAGCGAGGAGTTGCTCGCCAAGGAGTACTACCGGGGCGCGGACGGCTCGATCGGCACACAGAGCGCGGCACGGTGGAAGGCGTTCGCGGACTTCGGGTACCGGGCGGGTCTGCTGGTCGACGCCAACGGCAAGAAGCTGACCTCGGCCCCCGACGCCTCCACCTTCTTCACCGACGCCTACCTCCCGGCCGCCAAGTGAGAGCCCTGCTGCGGTCGTTGTGGCCGCCCCTGCTGCTCCTGGCCGTCGTGATCGGCGGCTGGCAGCTGTACGTGTCCGTCGCCGGAGTCGATCCGACCACCCTGCCGAGTCCCGCCCGGGTGGTGACCCAAGGCTGGGCCAACCGCGAGGAGTTGTGGGCGCAGACCCTGCCCACCCTCCAGGAGACCCTGCTCGGTTTCGCGCTCTCCTTCGTGGCGGCCTGGTCGGTCGCCGTCCTGCTGGACTTCTCCTCGGCGGCCCGGCGGGGCCTGTATCCGCTGCTGGTCGCCTCGCAGACGATCCCGATCGTCGCGGTCGCTCCCCTGCTGATCATCTGGTTCGGCTTCGGGCTGCTGCCGAAGATGCTGGTCGTCACCCTGACGACGTTCTTCCCGCTGGCGGCGAACCTGGCCGCCGGCTTCGCCGCGACCGACACCGAGGCGATGCGGCTGCTGCGCTCGCTCGGCGCGGGCCGGTGGCGGGCGTTCCGGCTGGTCCGGGTCCCGAGCGCGATGCCGTACTTCTTCGCGGGGCTGCGGGTGAGCATCACCTACGCCGTGGTCGGCGCGGTGTTCGCCGAGTACGCGGGCGCCGAGGCGGGACTGGGGATCTACATGCAGGCGCAGAAGAGCGCGTTCCGCACGGATCTGGTGTTCGCGGCGGTGGGGGTGACGGCGGCGCTGAGCATCGCGCTGTTCGGGGCCACGTATCTGTTGCAGCGGCTGGTGCTGCCGTGGGAGCGGTCGCTCAAGGAGGCGAAGTCGTGAGCAGCGTGCGCATCGCGGGTGTGGGCAAGTCCTTCGGGCCGCTTGAGGTGTTGAGGGATCTCGAACTCGCCGTGGAACCGGGCGAGTTCGCGGCAGTGATCGGCCCGAGCGGCAGCGGCAAGAGCACGCTGTTCAACCTGGTCTCCGGGCTCGACCGGCCCACCTCCGGGCAGGTGCTGGTGGAGGGCGAGCCGGCCGGCGTGAAGTCCGGCAAGGTCGCCTACATGCCGCAGAAGGACCTCCTGTTCCCCTGGCGAACAGTGCTGGACAACACGGCGCTGGGGCTGGAGGCAGAAGGGGTACGGAATAAGGAAGCGCGGGCGCGGGCCGACGCACTCTTCGCCGACTTCGGGCTCGACGGCTTCCAGAAGGCGTACCCCGCCCAGCTCAGCGGCGGTATGCGGCAGCGGGCGGCGCTGCTGCGCACGGTCGTCCTCGGACGGCCTGTCCTGCTGCTGGACGAGCCGTTCGGCGCGCTCGACTCCCTCACCCGGACCGAGATGCAGCTGTGGCTGTCCGACATGTGGCAGCGCCACCGCTGGACGGTCGTCCTGGTCACCCACGACATCCGGGAGGCGGTACTGCTCGCGGACACCGTGCACGTCCTCTCCCCGCGCCCCGCCACGGTGGTCGACCGCGTCGAGGTACCGCTCCCCCGCCCGCGCGGCGCCGACGACTTCACGGCACCCGAGTTCGCGGCGACCGAGCGCCGGATCCTGGACTCCCTGCGGGGCACAACGGCGTTGAGGACACCGTGAGTTCACACCTGGCGCACGGCCTTGGCACCGAGCCGGTCCGCCCCGACTGGGCCCCGCTGACCGACGCGGAGGTCACCCAAGTGGTCGGCCCGGCGCGGGTGGTGTGGCGCAGCCCGCGTCCCCTTTCGGCGGCGGCCGTCGTCGAGCGCGACGGGCGACGCCTGTTCGTGAAACGGCACCACGTCTCCGTACGAACCCTCGACGGGCTCTCGGAGGAGCACGCGTTCCTGCGCCATCTGCGGGAGCACGGCGCGCCCGTGGTGAAGGTGCTGGACGCGGTGGCGCGCGGTGAGTGGACGTACGAGGTGCACTCGGCCGGAGTCGGCACCGATCTGTATCGGGACGCGCTGTCCTGGTCGCCGTTCCGGTCCACCGCGCACGCGCGAGCGGCGGGCGAGGCGCTGGCCCGGCTCCACCTGGCCGCAGCCGGCTTCGACGCTCCACGCCGTCAAGTGCAGCCGCTGGTCGCGTCGTTCACGGTGTTCGCCGACGACGACCCGACGGCTGCGCTGGACCGGTACGTGTCCGAGCGCCCCCATCTGGCCGCTGCCCTAAGGGAGTTCCCCTGGCGCGAGGACACGCACCGCGTCCTGCTCCCCCTCCACGAACGCCTGGCTCCCCACCTTCCGGACCTCACCCCGCTCTGGACCCACAACGACTGGCACGCCTCCAACCTCCTCTGGGACGAGGCCGGTCGGGTCTCCACCGTCCTGGACTTCGGCATGAGCGACCGCACGACCGCCGTGCACGACCTGGCCACGGCGATCGAGCGCAACGCGGTGCAGTGGCTGCACCCCGACCGCCCGGTCCGCGAGGCCGACGCCGTCGCCCTCCTCGGCGGCTACCGGTCCGTACGGCCCCTCACCCCCGCCGAGTCGGCAGCGCTCCCGGAGCTACTGCCGCTCGTGCACGCGGAGTTCGCCCTCTCCGAGCTGGGCTACTTCCACGGCGTCACCCGGTCCGCGGAGAACTCCCGTCTGGCGTACGAGTACTACGTCGGGCACGCCGAGTGGTTCGCCGGAGCGTCGGGCCGACGACTCCTGGACCTTCTCAGGAGCTGTGCCCCCGCCGACGCCACTCCTGTGCCAGCAGCTCGTACGAACGCACCCGGTCCGCGTGGTCGTGGGTGATCGTAGTGATGAGCAACTCGTCGGCGCCGGTGGCCTCTTGGAGTTGTTCCAGCAGGTCGGCCACCCGGCCCGGCGAGCCGACGAACTGGGTGTCGAGGCGGTCCTGGACCAGTTCCCTGTCCTCGTCGGTCCACGTGTGCGTGCGGGCCTCCTCGGGGGTCGGGAACGCGATCGCGCCCTCGGCCGTGCGGATGCTGCGGACCCAGAGGCCGTACCCGGTGGCGAGTTCGCGGGCGGTGGTGTCGTCCTCGGCGACCACGACGTCCGCGGAGACACTGACGTGGGGTTTCTCAAGGTGGTCGGAGGGCTGGAAGTGGGCGCGGTAGCCGTCCACCGCCTCCAGGACTGTGGCGGGGCTGACGTGGTAGTTGGCGGCGAAGCGCAGGCCTCGGGCGCCCGCGACCTCGGCGCTCTGGCCACCGCTGCTGCCCAGGATCCACAGCTCCAACTCCGCGCCCTCGCCGGGCACTACGTGCGCCTCGACGCCCTCCGGGGAACGGTAGGTGCCGGCCAGCAGGGCGAGGATGTCGTCGATCTGCTCGGCGTAGTCCTGGGATTCGGCGCCCGGCAGCAGGAGCAGCTTGCGTTGCAGGGCGATGCGGGGTGAGCCGAGGAGGCGTTCGAAGGAGAAGCGGGGCGGGATGAGCAGGCCGTTCGGGGCGCGTCCGTCGACGACGGGTGTGGCCGTCGGCCCGGTGGGCCGCTCCCCCGGCGGGCGTCCGCCCGAGCGGCCGAGGCCCAGGTCGAAGCGGCCGGGGTGCAGCGCGTCGATCAGCCCGAACTCCTCCACCGTCGACAGCGCGGTGCGGTGGCCGAGTTGAACGGCTCCGGAGCCGAGACGGATGGTGGAGGTGACGGCGGCGGTCAGGGCCAGGACGACCGCCGGGGAGGTGCCCGCGACCCCGGGGTTGAGGTGGTGCTCGGCGAACCAGTAGCGGGCGTAGCCGAGTTGTTCGGTCTGTCGGGCCAGGTCGATGGAATTGCGCAGGGCGTCGGCGGCGGTCGAGCCCGACGAGATCGGAACCAGGTCGAGGACGCCGAGGGGGATGTCAGACACGGGTCGGCTCCTCGCTGCCGACCGATGGTGTCGGCAGGACCGGGCCCCAGTCGAAGGGCGGGTCCGGGATGTCCGTGCGCAGGACCGGGGCGACCGCCGACTGGAAGAGTTCGAGCGAGTCCCGGTGCTGGGCGTCGGACAGGCCGCTCGCGTCCGCGTGCAGATGGACCACCGTGTGCCCGAACTGCTCGTGGTAGCGGTGCACTTTGTCGATGACCTGCTGCGGGCTGCCGATCAGGGCCGAGCTGCGCTCGACATAGTCCTCCAGGGTCTCGAAGACGACGGGCAGGCCCGCCTGCTTGAAGAAGGCCAGGTTGGACTCGAAGATCGGCCGGTACGCGGCCAACGCCTCCTGGGATGTGGGCGTGACGAGGACGCCCGCCGTGCCGGCGCCGATCGCGATGTCGGCCGGGTCGTGGCCGTAGTGCTCCCAGCGCTCGCGGTAGTAGCGGATCAACTCGGCATACGGCTCTATGGGGTTGGTGACGTTCGCCGAGAACAACGGGTCGCCGTAACGGGCGGCGAGGTCGACCGACTCCTTGCTGGTCGCGCTGCCGTGCCAGACCCGGACCGGCTTCTGGTACGGCCGCGGCCACACCTCGGCGTTCTCCAGCGGCGGGCGGAAGCGGGTCGCCGCCGTCACCTTGTCCTGCCGCCAGATCCGCCGGAACACCTCGTAGCTCTCGGCGTTGCGGTCCCACTGGTCCTCGGGCGTGACCTGGAACAGGTCCCGCTGGGCGGCGCCGTTGCCCTTGCCGATGATCAGGTCGAGACGCCCGTTCGAGAGGTGGTCGAGGGTCGCGTAGTCCTCGTACGCCCGGACCGGATCCAGCAGGCTGAGGGTCGTGACGGCGGTGAACAGGCGGATCCGCTTGGTCAGGGCGGCCACATGGCTCAGCACGACGGTCGGGGAGGAGGAGATGAACGGCCGCTCGTGCCGCTCCCCCACCCCGAAGCCGTCGAAGCCCAACTCCTCGGCGAGCAGGGCGTTGTCGAGCACCTCGCGGAACCGCTCGTGGGTCGGTTTCAGCACCCCGGTGACCGGGTCGGGGCGGTGGACGATCAGCGTGATCGCGAGGAACTTCACGACGCGGCCCGCTCGGCCGCCGCCTCGTCCGGGTGAGCGAGACCGAGTTGGTGGCGCAGGGTCGGGCCCTCGTACTCGGTGCGGAACACGCCCTGTTCCTGGAGCAGCGGGACGACCTTGTCGGCGAAGTCGTCTAGGCCGGTCGGGGTGATGTGCGGGACGAGGATGAAGCCGTCGCTGGCGTCGGCCTGCACGTACTCGTTGATGGTCCTGGCGACGGTCTCCGGGGAGCCGATGAAGTTCTGCCGGTTGCCCGTCTCGATGACGAGGTCGCGGATGGACCAGTTGTTGGCGGCGGCCAGCTCGCGCCACTCGCGGGCGGTGGCCAGCGGGTCGCGGTACATCCGCACCTGGGCGCGGCCCTTGGAGATGTGGTTCTCCCCGAGGTCGGGATCGATCTCAGGCAGCGGGCCTTCGGGGTCGTACGAGGACAAGTCCCGGTTCCAGACGAACTCCAGGTGCTTGATGGCGGTGGCGCCGCTGACCTGCTGGCGGCGCACCTCCTTCGCCAGTACCTCCGCCTCGGCGTCGGTGTCGGCGAGGACGAAGCTCGCGGCGGGCAGGATCAGCAACTCGTCATGCCGGCGGCCGTACTTGGCGAGGCGGTTCTTGACGTCGGTGTAGAAGGCCTGCCCCGGTTCCAGCTGCGCGTAGCGGCTGAAGATGGCGTCGGCGGAGGAGGCGGCGAACTCGCGTCCGTCGTCGGAGTCGCCGGCCTGGAAGATGACCGGGCGGCCCTGCGGGGAGCGCGGGACGTTGAACTGGCCGTGGATGTCGAAGTGTTGGCCGTCGTGGACGAAGGAACCGGCCTTCGCGTCCCGCAGGAAGGTGCCGCTCGCCTGGTCGGCGACTATCTCGTCGCCGTGCCACGAGTCGAAGAGCTCGTTCGTCGTGGCCAGGAACTCCTTGGCGCGGGAGTACCGCTCCTCCTGCGGCAGGAAGCCGCCCCGCCGGAAGTTCTCGCCGGTGAAGGCGTCCCAGGAGGTGACGACGTTCCACGCGGACCGGCCGCCGGAGAGGTGATCCAGGCTGGCGAACTGTCGGGCCACCTCATAGGGCTCGTTGAAGGTGGAGTTGATGGTGCCGGTCAGGCCGAGGTGCTCGGTGACGGCGGCGAGCGCGGCCAGCACGGTGAAGGTGTCGGGGCGGCCGACGACGTCCAAGTCGTAGATCTTCCCGCCTTGTTCGCGCAGGCGGAGTCCTTCGGCGAGGAACAGGAAGTCGAACTTGGCGCGTTCGGCGGTCTGCGCGAAGTGCACGAAGGAGCTGAACTCGATGTGACTGCCGGCCTTGGGGTCGCTCCACACCGTGGTGTTGTTGACGCCCGGGAAGTGCGCGGCCAGATGGATCTGCTTCAGCGGCTTGCTCATGGGTGCGGTCGGTCCTTCCGGCTCAGACGGCGGCATAGCGGTTGGCGGGGCGGGCGAGGCCCAGCAGGCCGCGCAGGGTGTCGGCCTCGTAGACGGTGCGGAAGGCGCCGCGGCGCTGGAGTTCGGGGACCAGACCGTCGGTGATGGCGGGCAGATCGTGGCCGAGGACAGCGGGGCGCAGCCGGAAGCCGGTCAGGCCCTCCGCCGCCAACTCCTGGAGCAGGTCGGCGAGTTGAGTGGGCGTACCGGCGAAGATCCGCGCGTCGCTCTCGTACGGCTCCCCCGCGAGGGCGTCCAGACGAGCGCGTCGGTCCTCCGCGGCGGCCTGGTCGTCGTCGAGGAAGACCACCAAGTCGCCGAAGACATGGACGAGTTCGTCGGCGCGGCCGGCCGCCTCCTGCTCGGCGCGGATCTCGGCGACGATCGCGCGGGCGTCTTCGCCGTCACGCGGGGTGACGTAGCCGATGTCGGCCTGGCGGGCCACCAGTCGGTAGGGGACGGTCTGGTGGGCGAGGGAGGTGACGAGGGGCTGGCCCTGCGGCGGGCGCGGGGTGATGGAGGGGCCCTTGACGCTGAAGTGCGGGCCCTCGAAGTCGATGTAGTGCAGCTTGTCGCGGTCGACGAAGCGGCCGGTGGCGGTGTCCCGGATCTCCGCGTCGTCCTCCCAGCTGTCCCAGAGCCGGCGCACGACCTCGACGTAGTCGGCGGCCTCGTCGAAGAGGTCGGTGAGCCGCTGCTGTCCGGCCGGGGTGCGCAGCTCTTCCAAATTGATCGGCGGGAAGGTGCGGCGGCCGAAGTGGTCGGCCTCGTGCGGGCGGGCGCTGATCTGCACCCGCAGGCCCGCGCGGCCGCCGCTCACATAGTCGAGGGTGGCGATCGCCTTGGAGAGGTGGAACGGCTCGGTGTGCGTGGCGATCACGGCCGGCACCAGGCCGATGTGCCGGGTCAGGGGCGCGATGCGGGACGCGGTCAGTACGGCGTCGAGACGTCCACGGACCTGGTCGGTGCGGCCGTCGAGGTCGCCGTAGTGCGAGGACTGCAGGCCGAGCCCGTCCTCGAAGGTGACGAAGTCGAGCAGGCCGCGCTCGGCCTCGGCGACCAGGTCGGCCCAGTAGCCGGCGGTGAACAGGTCCCGGGGGCGGGCGACTTGCTCGCGCCAGGAGGCGGGGTGCCAGCCGGTGCCGTCGAGGGCGACCGCGAGATGCAGGTGGGAAGGGGAGGTCGATGACACGAGTGGGTGCCTTCCTGGAGGTCCGTACGAGATCGCCGGCCCAGGGACATGGGCTCACGGCGCTGGGGCAACGGCGTCAGGGGCGACAGAGCGCGCCGGCCACGCGCAGCAGATCGATGTGCTGCCGCGTGGTGAGACACACGTGCACGAGGGACGCGCCACCCATGTGCTCCACCTCCACGGAGTCCGGCTTCGTAAAGGACAACGGCACGGCTATGCCGTTTCTTCCGGATCCGCGGCGCCGGTCGGCCCGGTGAACCGCAGGAGGGAGAAGACCGTACGGGCGCGCAGCGTGAAGCCGATCGATTCGTACAGCCGGATCGCGTTCGCGTTGGTGGCCGCCGCGTGCAGGAAGGGCTGCTCGCCGCGTTCCTTGATGCCGGCGGCGACCGCGCGGACCAGGCGGGTGGCCAGGCCCCGGCCGCGGTGTCCGGGGTCGGTGCACACGGCGCTGATCTCGGTCCAGCCGGGCGGGTGCAGGCGTTCCCCGGCCAGGGCGACGAGCCGGCCCTCGTGGCGGATGCCCAGGTAGGTGCCCAGTTCGACGGTGCGGGGCAGGTAGGGGCCGGGTTCGGTGCGGGCGACCAGGTCGAGGATCTCGGGTACGTCGTCGGGTCCGAGGCGTACGGCCTCGGGGGCGGGCTCGGCCCACAGGCCGGTGTCGACGAACTGGACGCCCTCACCGGAGCGGACGATCTCCCAGCCGTGCGGAGCCTCGCTCACTCCGCGCACCGCGGCGGTGCCGCCGGGGCCGACGAGGGCGGCCAGGTCGGCCCAGGCGCGCGGGTCGTCATTGTCGGTGATGGCGTGGAAGCCGGCCACGTCGACGGGGTAGCGGGCGGCGCGGCCGACGCGCTCGGCGAAGTGGGCGTGCGGGCCGGTGAGCGCGGCCCAGGCCGGGTTGTCCAGGACGTGGGAGGTGGTGGTGTCGAGACTGGCGGTGGAAGACATCGGGTGACGGCTCCGGTACTGGTCGCACGGGTCGGGGACCCTGCCGGGACGCGGCGGGGTCCCCTTGCGGAGAGGGTGGGTCAGGAGTCGCTGAGGGGCAGTCCGGGCGGGTTGACCTCGGACTTGGCGACGGCCTCGTTGGAGAGGTTCCAGGCGGCCAGCCACTTGGCGTACTGCCCGTTCTTGATCAGGTAGTTGATCGCGTCGGCCAGCGGCTTGGCGAGGCCGCTGTCCTTCTTCGCGGTGGCCGCGATCAGGCCCTGGAGGGAGGAGCCGGCGCCGGAGTACGTGCCCGCGTTGCGGACCGCCTTGGCCGTGCCCTTGGTCGAGGAGACCTGGTAGGCGACCGAGGGGTTCGGCGAGAGGTAGGCGTCGATCTTCCCGGAGGTCAGCGCGAGGTAGGTGCTGTTGTTGTCCTGGAAGTACTTGACCGTGAGCGCCTTCTTGCCCTCGGCGGCGAGCTTCTTCTTCCACTCCAGGAGGATCCGCTCCTGGTTGGTGCCCGCGCCCACGGCGACGGTCTTGCCGGCGAGGTTCTCGTAATTGCCGTCGAAGTTCCAGGAGTTGTCGGCCTTCACCGCGAAGCCGAGGTTGTCCTCGCGGTAGGAGGCGAACTCGTACTTCGCCTTGCGCTCCTCGGTGTCGGTCACGTTGGAGAAGGCGACCTGGACCTTGCCGCTGTCCAGGCCGATGAAGAGGTTCTCCCAAGTGGAGTTCTTCAGCTCGGGCTTGAGGCCGAGGACGGCGGCGACCAGACGGCCGATGTCGGTCTCCGAACCGGTGAGGGTCTTCTGGTCCGAGCCGACGTAACCGAGCGGCGGGGAGCCGGCGGGCAGAAAGCCGACACCGATCTCCAACTTGCCGCTCTTGGCTATGTCCTTGGGCAACTCGGCGCTGATCGACTTCACTTCGGAGACCTTCAGCGTGGTCTCCTTGGCGGCGCCGAGGGACAGGGCACCCACGGTGACCGAACCGGCGGCCGCGTTGTCGGTCGTGGTGGCCGCGTCGCTGTCTCCCCCGCAGGCGGCGAGCCCGCCGGCGAGAGCGGCGACGACGGTGCCGGCGGTGAGTCCGCGAGTGAGTCTGCTGCGAAGGCTGAGGGGAGACATGGCTGTTCCTAGGTTCGGTGTTCGGGACGGTGGAAGAGGGCGAAAGGTGCTGGAGGTGCGGGGGGTCAGAGGACCTTGCTGAGGAAGTCGCGGGTCCGTTCGTGCTGCGGCTTGTCGAGGACCTCGTGCGGCGGGCCCTGCTCGACGATCTTTCCGCCGTCGATGAAGACGACCCGGTCGGCGACCTCGCGGGCGAAGCCGATCTCGTGGGTGACGATGACGAGGGTGGTGCCGCTGGTCGCCAAGTCCTTGATGACGGCGAGGACTTCGCCGACGAGTTCGGGGTCGAGGGCGGAGGTCGGCTCGTCGAAGAGGATGACGCCGGGGCGCAGGGCGAGGGCGCGGGCGATGGCGACGCGCTGCTGCTGGCCGCCGGACAGCTGGCGCGGATAGGCGCCGGCCTTCTCGCCGAGCCCGACCCGGCCGAGCAACTCGCGGGCCAGTTCCAGGGCTTCGGGCTTGCCGAGCCGGCCGGTGGCCACCGGTGCCGCGGCCACGTTGTCGAGGACGGTCAGGTGCGGGAACAGGTTGAAGTTCTGGAAGACGAACCCGATCCGGCTGCGCTGGGCGCGGATGGCCCGCTCGCTGAGCTCCTTCAGCCGCTCCCCCTGCCTCTTCACGCCGATCAGTTCGCCGTTGACGCTGACGTAGCCGATCTCCGGCTTCTCCAGGTGGTTGATGACCCGCAGCAGCGTGGACTTGCCAGAGCCGGACGGGCCGAGGATGACGGTGACCTCGCCGGGCCGCACGGTCAGGTCGACGCCGTCCAGCACCCGGTGGGCGCCGTACCACTTGTGCACGTCGTGCACCTCCACGGCGGCGGGCGTGATGTCGGTCGGCGGTTCGAGGGTCTGGGCGCTCATATCGCGGCCTCCCGGCGGATGCGGGCCCGCAGATCGGTGAGGCCGGTGCGGAGCTTCTGGATCGGGGTCGGCGGCAGGGAGCGCGTGGCGCCCCGGGCGTAGTACCGCTCGACGTAGAACTGGATGACGGACACCACGCTGGTCAGGATCAGGTACCAGACGGTGACGACCAGGAGCAGCGGGACGATGTCGCCGGGGTAGGTGGAGCCCATCGTCTGCGCGGAGCCGAACAGGTCGAGCAGAGAGACGTAGAAGACCAGCGAGGTGCTCTTGATCAGGCCGATCAGCTGGTTGACGTAGTTCGGGGTGATGGAGCGCAGCGCCTGCGGGAAGACGATCCGGCGGAACTGGTAGCTCTTGGGCAGGCCGAGGGCGGAGGCCGCCTCGTGCTGGCCCTGGTCGACGGAGAGGATGCCGCCGCGGACCACTTCGGCCGCGTAGGCCGCCTCGTTGAGACTCAGGCCGATGACGGCGACGACCATGTCCGTGGCCAGCCTCGACTCGTCGAAGGAGAAGAAGGCCGGCCCGAAGGGGACGCCGACGCTCAACGTCTTGTAGAGGGCGCTGAAGTTGTAGAGGAAGAGCAGTACCACGATCAGCGGGATCGAGCGCAGGGCCCAGACGTAGGTCCAGCTCACCGCGCGCAGCACCGGCGACCTGGAGAGTCTGGCCAGGGCGAGCAGGATGCCGCCGAGGAGGCCCAACACGGCGCTGTAGGCGGCCACTTCGAGGGTGATGAGCAGCCCGTCGAGGATGGTCGGCCGCAGGAACCAGTACCCGAAGCGGTCCCACTGGTAGAACGGGTTGGTCGCCAGGCCGTGCACGAACTGGGCCGCGAGGACCAGCACGACCGCGGTGGCGATCCAGCGCCCCGGCCGGCGCAGCGGCTGAACTCGCTGTGCGGTGAGGGGTTTTGACGGTTCGTCGGCAGGCGGTGCCTCGGCGAGGGACACGGCGGCGCCAGGGGGTTCACTCATGGTGGGCTCCGGCAGGTTCGGACACCCCGCACCGCGGCGGTGGACGCGCGACGGCGGGCGGCGCGCGCGGGTGCACGGGGCTGGGGGCGGGGAGGGGAACTGCACACCGGCGGAGGCGGGTGTGCGTCAGAGGTGCGCGGGCTGGGTGGTCGTCAGCCCCGACAGCGGGCACGGCCCGGTGCGGTACACAGTGCGCTGCTGACCCGGAGCAGATCGACGGCGCGGTCGGCGACGAACAGGTTCGCGTACGACAGTACGCAGCCCTGCGGGCGGCATGCGGCCGTCCTGGGAGCTGCGTACATGGCGTCACCTGTCACTGTCGGAGGCCCCCGGAAGGGGCCGCGCGCTTACCGAAACGTCATCCGGTCCGGTCGTCACCTGGGGCACCCCACCGCGGTGCGAGGGTTGCCGGTCAGCAAGCCAGGGCTTGTCGCTGACACTCATGACCGTTCTGGGCGATATTCAAGACACTTGCCCGAACGAATGTCAACGCCGGTCCACGAAGTGGAACGGCTACGGGACTGCTAGTGGGCCGCGTGGGCAGCCCAGTCGAGGATCTGTACGGCCGCGCCGGCCGCCTCCAGTCCCCGGCAGCGGGCGTGATGGCGGCGGGCGATGCCGTCCAGGTCGAGATGGGTGCCGAAGGCCGGGTGGGCGGCCAGCCGGCGGGCGTACGCCCACAGGGTGGGGTGGTCGGCGATGCGCTCGACCGCGCAGGCGTCCAGGTGATGGCGGTGCACGGTGTCGAGTTGGACCAGCGTGACCCACAACTCGACGTCGGCGGCGGTGATCTGATCCCGGATCATGTGGTCGCGGCCGACGAGCCAGCGCTCCAGAGCGCCCAGCGATTCCAGCAGCGCCTCAAGGGCCGCGTCGCGCTCCGCCTGCTCGATGCCGGACTGTCCGGCGCGCTGGGCGGCTCCCTCGATGTCCTGTGCGCACATCCGCTCGACGGCCTCGATCTCCGACTCCGCGCCGCACGGGTACAGCGAGAGCCGGTCGGCGCCGAAGCGGCGGGCGAGGTCGCGGGTGATGTCCGGAGCGTGCGTGCTGACGATCCGCCCGGACCAGTCGTCGCTGAGGACGGGTCCGACGGCCGGTCCTGAGTAGCGGTGGGCGCTCGCCTCGTACAGCGGGCGCAGCACGGAGTGGCCGTCCTGCGGGGAGTCGGGAACGGCGGGCAGATAGGTCGCCGGACAGACGGTGTCCAGGCCGAGCAGGCTGTGGGTGACGGCGATGCGCAGGCCGTCGGGACACGCGGTGGACAGATGGAGGCGGTAGCGGCGCGGAACGGCGTAGTGGCCGCTGCGCGGATCGCCGCCGATGCGGCCCCGGAAGGCGGGCGTGGACGGAGTGGTGGTGTGGGCGGCCAGCGGTGTGACGGACATGACTCTCCCCGGGAGCGGGCGCGGACGTACGCGCGGCGGAAGCGACGTCGGACGGGAAGGGGCCGGGCTCAGCCGTGCGTGGCGGACGGACGACGCCGGTGGCGTCCGGTCGCGGGACGACGCGTGGGCGTCGCGGGCACGGGAGGGGCGCGGCTCAGCCGAGGCGGCTGATCGCGCTGCAGACGCGCAGCAGATCGATGTGGCGGCGGGAGGTGAGGAGAGGCGAGCGGCTCACGCGTACGGTGACCGGTCCAAGGCGCCTCATGTCATTCCCTACCTGTTCACTAGGATTCCCTTCTGGAGTGTCGATCCCCCTGGCTGCGGCGTCAAGAGGGCGTCCACCGACCGGTCGGTGTCCCGTTCGCTTCCGGTGCCCCCATCGGTCTCCGGTGTCCCGTTCAGTTCACGTCGGCCCGGGCGGCGTCGTCGTCCGTCGGGCTGTCGGTGAGGAAGCCGCCGGACTGGTGGCGCCACAGCTTGGCGTAGGCGCCTTCGGAGGCGAGCAGTTCCTGGTGCGTGCCCTGCTCGACGATCCGTCCGCGGTCCAGGACCACGAGGCGGTCCATGCCGGCGACCGTGCTCAGCCGGTGCGCGACCACGAGCGCCGTGCGCCCCTCCATGAGCCGCCACAGCGCTTCCTGGACGAGGACTTCGCTCTCCGAGTCGAGCGCGCTGGTCGCCTCGTCGAGGAGCAGGATCGGCGCGTCGCGCAGGATCGCCCGGGCCAGCGCGACCCGCTGGCGCTGGCCGCCGGAGAGTTTGATGCCGCGCTCGCCGACCATCGTCTCGAAGCCCTCGGGCAGCGCGTCGGCGAACTCCGTCACGTGCGCCGCCTCGGCCGCCCGGCGGATCTCGGCGTCGGTGGCGTCGGGGCGGGCGAAGGCGATGTTGTCCCGCAGGCTGCGGTGGAACATGGCCGGGTCCTGGGGCACGTAGGCGATCAGGCCGCGCAGGTCGGCCTGGCGGAGCCTGCTGATGTCCTGGCCGCCGATCAGGATCCGGCCGGCGTCCAGGTCCGTCATCCGCAGCAGCAGCCGGGTGAGGGTGGTCTTGCCGCCGCCGGACCGCCCGACGAGGCCGATCTTCGCGCCGCCGGGCACGACGAGATCGAGTCCGTCGAAGAGCGGGGCGCCGGAGCCGTGGGAGAACGTGATCCGCTCGAAGCGCACGGAGGCGGCACGCGCCGGCAGCGGGTCCGGCTTCACCGGGTCGAGCACGGTCGGTGGCGAGTGCAACAGCTCGGTGAACTGCGCGGCCTCCGTCATCGAGCTCTCCAGCCGCCGGTAGATCTGGTTGAACTCGAACATGATCCGGGTGGCGTTGGTGTAGTACGTGAACGCGACCACGACCGCCTCCACACCGTGCCCGCCCCGGCTCAGCGTCACCGCGAGCAGCAGCCCGAGCGCGTTGGTCGCCACGGACAGCGGCGCGACCAGCGTGTCGATGCGCAGATTGCCGTAGTCCCACGACATCAGCGTCAGTCGACGAGAGGTGGCGACCCGGGAGCGGTGCTCGGCCGCCTCGCGCTCCTCGGCGGCGAACGCCCGCACGGTGTCCATGTTCATCAGGCTGTCGGCGACATGCCCCGACACGCGCGCGATGGCAGCCTCACGCTGGTCCACCAGCCGCTGGCGCCGCCGGACGAGGGGCGCCACGCACACCGCCGTCACGGTGATCATCGTCAACAGGCCGACGACCAGCAGGGGTTCGTAGCGCCACAGCACGATCGACCCGAACAGCAAGGGAATCAGGCTGCCCATGATGTTGAACGTCAGTGTGTCGACGAACTCCTCGAACCGCGAGGCGAAGCTGAGGACCCGCTTGGTCAGCGAGCCGGCGAAGTTGTCGTGGAAGAACGAGGCGTCCTTGGCGAACAGTTCGTCCAGGCCGATCACATAGAGGTGCTCGATACCGAGGGCGTCGAGGCGGTTGAGGCAGTGCAGTCCGATCCGCCAGAGCGTCTCCGCGAGCAGCAGGACGACGGTGAAGGCGAGGACGTACGGCAGGGTCTCGCGTACGCCGAGGCCGTCGTCGTCGGCGATACGGCCGACCAGCTTGGCGACGACGAGCGGCGCGATGTAGGCGATGCCGACGTTGCCCAGCGCGGGCATCAGCATGGCGGGCAGCGTCAGCCGCCGCAGCCGCGCCAACTCCCGTCCGTAGTAACGAAGTGCGAGCAGAACCGAGCCCCGGCCCGGTGGTCCGTCGTGCGATGCAGGCGTTCCCATTCCCACCCTGTCGTCGTGTCCCCGCGTGCGGCCAGGCATGGCAGTCTCCTGCGACCGGTACGACCCGGTCCACGCGTTTTTCCGGCCGACCGCGGGTGATGTCCGGCCGACGGCGGCTGGTGGGACGGCAGCGCGCGCGCACGTGCCTCAGGAGGTGTCAGAGGTCGGCCGTACGCTGGCAACGTGCCCCAGAACGAGCCGATGCGCCTGCCCGAGATGCCGTTGCACGACCCTTTCGTGGTCGCCGACGACCTGACCCGCACCTACCACCTCTACACGTCCAACGACCCGTCCGTGTCGGGCGTGGACGGCACCGGCACGATGGTCTACCGCAGCCACGACCTGCGCGACTGGACGCGCCCGGTCGTCGTCTTCCGTACCGAGGACCAGCCGGGCATCTGGGCCACCGACGGCGCCTGGGCCCCGGAGGTGCACCGACGGGACGGCAGGTACTACCTGTTCACGACCCTGCACAACACGGACCGCCCGCTCCCGGTCCCGCCGCCCGGCCGTTGGGGCACGCCCTTCCAGCTCCCGAACCACATGCGGGGCACGGTCACGGCCGTGTCCGACTCTCTGTTGGGCCCCTTCACCGTCGTGGACCCGTCCGGCCCCACCCCACCGGACCACCTCATGACCCTCGACGGCACGCTGTACGTCGACCCGTCCGGGCAGCCGTGGATGGTGTACGCGCACGAGTGGCTGCAGACCATCGACGGCACGATGGAGGCGATCCGACTGGCCCCGGACCTGACGAGGACCGTCGGCGACCCGGTGCTCCTGTTCAAGGCCTCGGACGCGCCCTGGATCACCGAGCAGCTCCCCGCCGGCGTACCGCACCAACTCGCGCCCTACGTCACCGACGGCCCTCAGCTCCACCGCACACCCGACGGCACCCTGCTCATGCTGTGGTCGACGTACGAGAAGAACGTCGCCGCCGCGGACGGCACGCTCAGCGGCGGCTACGTGCAGACGTACGCCGTCTCGGAGTCCGGCGACCTCACCGGACCGTGGCACCAACGTCGGCCCCTGGTCCGGCAGGACAGCGGTCACGGCATGCTGTTCCACACCTTCGACGGCCAGCTGATGATGATCCTGCACCGACCGTTCGAGAACGCGCGGGGCAAGCTGTACGAGATGGAACTGGACGGCGCGGAACTGCGCGTGCTGCGCCAACGGACCGACCTGGACGGTGAGTTGGCGTGATGAGTGTCGATGTCCCTCAGCGTCTGACGAACGTCGATGTCCATCAGCATCTGTGGGGCCCCGCGTTCGTGGCCGCCCTGCGCGCCCGCACCGAACCGCCGTACCTCGACGGCTGGACCCTCCACACGGTCGGTGAGCCGCCCTACGAGGTCTCCGCCGCCGACCACGACCTCGCGCGGCGCGCCGAACTGGCCGCCGCCGACGGCCTCGGCCGGGCCCTCGTCTCGCTGTCCGCCCCGCTCGGCATCGAGTGGCTGCCGGCCGAGGAGGCACGGCCGCTGATCGACGCGCATCACGAGGACGCGATTGCATTGCCGGAGCCATTCGGGGCGTGGGCGGCGGCCAATGTGCGGGACATCGACGCGGACGGGACGGCCGAGGCTCTGGATCTGGGGCGCGGGCCGGGACCGAGGCTGGGGCTGGTCGGGCTCCAGCTCCCGGCCAACTCCCTTGCCGACGCGGCCGGTTACGCCCGGTGCGCGCCGCTGCTCGACCTTCTCGAAGAGCGCGATCTCCCACTGTTCGTCCACCCCGGGCCGGCGCTGCCGAGGTCTTCAGGCGTGGGGGCGCCTGGGCCCGGCTGGTGGCCCGCGATGGTCCCCTACGTCCAGCAGATGCACGCCTCTTGGTTCGCGTTCCGGGCCTTCGGGCGGCCCCGGCACCCTCAACTGCGGGTCTGCTTCGCGCTGTTGGCCGGGCTCGCCCCGCTGCACGGGGAGCGCTTCGCGGCGCGGGGTGACGGGGCGGACCAGGTGGACGGGGTGGACCGGAACGTGTTCGTGGAGACGTCCTCGTACGGTCCGCGCGCCGTCGAGGCGATCGTGGCGGCGCTCGGCGCGGATGCCGTCGTCCAGGGCACGGACCGGCCCTATGCCGGGCCACCGGAGCGTCCGGGCTTCGGTCTGGGCGGGGCGGCGGGGCGGGCGTTCCGGGTCGACAACCCGTGGCGTCTGCTGACCGGGAAGGGGTGACCGGCCGACTGGTCACCTGTATCCCGCCCACCGCTTGCCTACCGCTCGTCGGATGTGGGGAAGTCCGTCGACCGGCTGACGTCCGCCCACTTCTCGGCCTCCGCGGAGCGCTCGGCCCCCGACTCCAGCGCGATGCCCAGCGCGTCCGAGCCGAGCAGCAGGCGGCGCGGCGGCTCTTCGGCGTCGACGATCTCCGCGATGACCCGCGCCGCCCTGGCCGGGTCACCGGGTTCCTTGCCGTTGTACTCGGCGAACCTGCGCGCCCACTGGCCGACGGTCCGGTCGTAGTCCTCGCCGACCGGGACGGGTGAAGTGGCGGCTCCCGCGACCCAGTTGGTGCGCAGTCCCCCGGGCTCGACGATGATCACCTTGATGCCGAGCGGCGCCACCTCGTTGGCGAGCACCTCCGAGAACCCCTCCACCGCGAACTTCGCGGTCTGGTACGCGCCGAGGCCTGGGGTGCCGCCCACTCGCCCGCCGATCGACGAGATCTGGACGATGTGCCCGGAGCGCTGCCGGCGCAGGACGGGAAGCACCGCCTTGGTCACGTTGACCACGCCGTACAGATTGATGTCCAGCTGGGCCCGGAAGTCGGCGTCCGGGATCTCCTCGATCGCCGCGCTGGTGGCGTAACCGGCGTTGTTCACCACGACGTCCACCGTGCCGAAGCGCTCGGTGGCAGCTGCCACCACCGCGCGGGCGTCGTCGGCATCGTTGACGTCGAGCGCCACGGCGAACAGTCGGTCGCCGTGTTCGCACGCGAGGTCGTCGAGGCGTTCGGGCCGACGCGATGTCGCCACGACACGGTCGCCGCGGTTGAGTGCGGCCACCACGAGTTCGCGTCCCAGTCCGGCGGAGGCGCCGGTGACGAGCCAGGTCTTGGTAGTCATCGTCATCTTCCTTCTTCTGTGCGGGCTGCTTCTGTGCAGGCTTCTTCTGTGCAGGGCACGCCAGTTGGGGCGATCAGGCCGGGATGGTGATCGTCTTGTGCTCGACGTACTCGGTCAGGCCGACGGCGCCGTACTCGCGCCCGGTGCCGCTCGCCTTGTAGCCGCCGAACGGACCGTCGAAGCCGATGGGCGCGCTGTTGACGGTGAAGGTGCCGGTCCTGATCCGGCGGGCGAGCTCAAGGCCGTGTTCGACGTCGGCCGTCCAGACGCCACCGCTGAGGCCGTACTCGGAGTCGTTGGCGATGCGCACGGCGTCGTCCTCGCCGTCGAAGGGGATCACCACCAGGACGGGGCCGAAGATCTCCTCGCGAGCGATCCGCATGTCGTTGTCGACGTCGGCGAACAGGGTCGGCTTGACGTAGTTGCCCCGCTCAAGCCCGGCGGGCGACTCGGCTCCGCCGGTGACCAGACGGGCGCCCTCCTCGATGCCGAGGCGGATGTAGGACCGTACGCGCTCCTGCTGTTCGGCGCGGACCAGCGGGCCGATGAAGGTGTCCTCGTCGGACGGGTCGCCGACCTTCAGTCCGTCGAGCAGGTCCTTGAGGGCGGCCACGACCTCCTCGTACCGGCTGCGCGCCGCGAGCACCCGGGTCTGGGCGATGCACGCCTCGCCGTTGTTCATCAGCGAGGCGAACCGCAGCGCGGGCACGGCCTCGGTCAGGTCCGCGTCGGGCAGGATGATCGCCGCGGACTTGCCGCCCAACTCCAGGCTGACGCGCTTGAGTTGGCGTCCCGCGACGGCCGCGATGGCACGGCCCGCGCCGGTCGAGCCGGTAAAGGCCACCTTGTCGACGCCGGGATGCGCGACCAGGTACTCGCTGGTCTCCCGGTCGGCCGGGAGGATGCTGACCACGCCCTCGGGCAGCCCCAGCTCGTCGAAGAGGTCGGCCAGCAGCATCATGCTGAGCGAGTTCTCCGGCGAGGCCTTCAGGATCACGGTGTTGCCCGCGAGCAGCGCCGGGATCATCTTCGCCAGCGCCGCCGAGAACGGTGAGTTCCACGGGATGACGGCGGCCACGACTCCGACGGCCTCACGGCGTACGACACTGCGGAAGGCGGCGTCGGGCACGGACGGGTCGAGCGTCTCCTCCCAGCCGAACTCGCGGGCGGCCTTGAGGTAGCCGAGCGCCTGCCGGGTCAGTCCGCCCTGCCCGGCCCTGTTGAACCAGAGCGGATTGCCGCGCTCGGTGGTGATCAGCCCCGCGATCTCCTCGGCCCTCTCCTCGCGCAGCTTGTTCAGCCGCACGATCAGGTCCTGGCGCTGCTCCGGGGTCGTCTGCCGCCAGGGCCCTTCGTCGAAGGCCGCCCGGGCCGCCACGACCGCGCGGTCGATGTCGGCCGGCCGGGCCTGGACGGACCGGCCGACGAGCGACTGGTCATGGGGTGAACGGATGTCGAGCGGGGTGGTGAAACTCGGGTCGGTCCAGCGACCGCCTGTGTAGAGCTTGTCGCGCACGATCATGGCGCCGTCTTCTCTCTGTCCCTGCCGTGTAGAGGTTGACGCGACAAACGCTACGTCGATGTGACAGTTAATGCAACAAGCGCAATGCTATTGTGGCGCTACAGCACCCTGGACCTACGGAAGGTGATCACCGCGATGAGAGCCGACGCGGCCCGCAACCTGGACGCGGTCCTGCAGACGGGCGCACGGCTGCTCGCGCGGGACCCGGCCACGACCATGGCCGCGATCGCCGCGGAGGCCGGAGTCGACCGGCGCACGGTCTATCGGCGGTTCGCGAGCAGGGAAGCCCTGTTGTCCGCCGTCTACGCGGCGAAGCTCGACGCCGCCGAGGTGGTCATGGACGCGGTCCGCCTGGAGAAGGCGCCGGTCGCGATCGCGCTGCACGGATACGTCGAGTCGATCATCCCGGTCAGCCGGCGCTGGCCGGTGGACATCCGGCGGATGATGCAGGAGGACGCCGAGGCCGAGCAGCGGGCCGAGGCACTGCGCGAGCGGCTGGAGGCGTTCATGCGGCGCGCGGCCGACGAGGGGCTGATCCGGCAGGACCTGCCCCCTGGGTGGGCGACGGCGCTGCTGAGCAGCATGGTCGACACCATGGCCCATGTGTTCGTCGACATCGAACCGGGCCCGGCCGCCGACCTCGTGGTGAACTCACTCCTGCAAGGCGTCGGGTAGGCCCCTTCACGCGCCCCCGGCCATCACCCTGGAGGAATCGTGAACGACAAGTGGACCGCCGCGGACGTGCCCGACCAGCAGGGTCGCGTCGCCGTGGTCACCGGCGCCAACACCGGGATCGGTTTCGAGACCGCCAAGGTCCTCGCCGCGCGCGGTGCCGCGGTGGTGCTGGCGGTACGCGACACGGAGAAGGGCCGGCGGGCCGCCGACCGGATCTCCGCCGCCACTCCCGACGCGGACCTCACGGTGCAGCACCTCGACCTCACCTCGCTCGACTCGGTGCGCACCGCGGCAGGCGACCTGCGGGACCGGCTCCCCAGGATCGACCTGCTGATCAACAACGCCGGGGTGATGTACACGCCCAAGGGCACGACCCGTGACGGGTTCGAACTCCAGCTGGGCACCAACCACCTCGGCCACTTCGCGTTCACCGGACTGCTGCTGGACCGGATGCTGACGGTCGAGGGCTCCCGGGTGGTGACGGTCAGCAGCCTGGCCCACCGCATCCAGGCCTCGATCGACCTGAACGACCTGCAATGGGAACGGCGGCCCTACAGCCGGGTGGGCGCGTACGGCCAGTCGAAGCTGGCCAACCTGGAGTTCACCTATCAGCTCCAGCGCCGCATGGCGGGCAAGGCCGCGACCGTCGCCGTCGCCGCCCACCCGGGCCTCGCGGCCACCGAACTCATCCGCAACTCCGCCTTCGTCGTACGCACACTCGTCACGGCGTTCAATCCGCTGATCTCGCAGCCCGCGGACCGCGGCGCGCTGCCCACCCTGCGCGCGGCGACCGACCCCGGCGTGCGGGGCGGCGAGTACTACGGACCGCGCGGGTTCCAGGAGCTCAGGGGCTACCCGGTGCGGGTGCGGTCCAGCGAGCAGTCCCACGACCCGGGCATGCAGCGCGACTTGTGGGCGGCTTCGGAGGAACTGACCGGAGTGACGTACCCCGTCTGACGGGACGTAGCCCGTCTGAGTGGCGTACCCCGTCTGAGTGACGTACGCCTTCTGATCGGGACGAGTGCACGGCCAGATCGGTACGAGTCAATGGCCCGCTGAATCCGTCGGAGCCCCGGGCAAGGGGGTCGGCGCTCCCGTGCCGCTGCACGGCACACCGCCTTCCGCGTGCCGGTCGTGGCGGCTGGGATGTCAGCGCCCGCCTCGTCTCCGATCAAGGAAGGGCCGCCCATGAGGGATCACGCCCGCCCGCGCACCGTGCCGCGACCGCTGCCGCCCCCACTTCGCCGCCGCGGCCGGTTCTCCCCCGCCCTGCTGCCCGGCGCGGCCGTCACCGCCGCGCTGACCCTGTTGATCGCGCAGCCTCCCGCCGTCGCGGCCGCCCGGCCCACCGCGGCACCCTCGTGCGCGGACCTGAGCGCCGGTCTGCTGGCCGGGCACCAGGTCCGTTCGGCGACCTCCACCCTCGTCCCGGCGACGGACAAGGTGCCCGCCCACTGCCGGGTCGACCTCGTTCCGGAGCGCGACATCAACGTCCGGGTCACCCTGCCGCTCAGCGGAACCGACGGCGGGACCGGTGGTGACCTGTCCGGCGCCTGGAACGGCCGTGTGCTCAACATCGGAGGCGGCGGCTACGTCGGTTTCGTCCCCGACACCACCTTCGCACTGCAGCGGGGCGAGGTCGGTTCGAGCACCGACACCGGGCACAACACCGCCTGGTGCAACGCGACGAACCCCACGACAGGCGTGGCCAACGCGCAGCCGAACTGCGGTCTCGCGGGCGGCGGCTTCGTGCTCGACCCGGCGGGCAAGCTGCTGACCTCGCAGGTCGAGGACTTCATCGACCGCAGCGAACACGCCCAGACCATCTGGGCGCTCGACCTCGCCAAGACCTATTACGGCACGGCCGCCCGGTGGAACTACTGGGTCGGCGGCTCCACCGGCGGCCGACAGGGCTCGCAGATGGCCCAGCGGCACGGCGGCCTCTACGACGGGTTCCTGCTGGGATACCCGGCGATCAACTGGAACCGCTTCATCGTCGGCGAGGCCTGGCCGGCCGTCGTGGTCAACGAACTCCTGGGCGCCAAGGGGCTGTCACCCGCCAAGAGCGACGCGGCGAACGCCGCCGCCGTCGCCGCGTGCGACGGCCTGGACGGCGTCGAGGACAAGGTCATCGCCGAACCGCGCCGCTGCACCTTCGACGCCTCGAAGGTCAGCGGGCTCACCCCGGCGGAGGCCGAGGCCGTCAACCTGATCTGGGACGGCCCGCGCGACGCCGACGGCAACCGCCTGTGGGGCGGCCTCACCCGCGGCACGTCCTTCTCCGTCCTGTTGCCGGGCGGCAACTCCATGAGCCCGCTGATCGAGACGTACCTGCGCAACTGGCTTGCCCAGGACGCCGGTTACGACTGGCGCGCAGGCCTCACGATGGAGAACTTCCCCAAGACCTTCGAGGCGTCCTACCGCAAGTTCGAGAAGACGGCGTCGACCGACAGCACCGACCTGTCCGACGTCCGCCGCAACAACGGCAAGATCCTGTACTACGTCGGCACCAACGACCCGCTGATCGCCCCGTTCAACTCGTACAACTACCAGCAGCGCCTGTTCGACCGCTACGGCGTCCAGGACACCCGGTCGTTCGTCCGTTCCTTCTACTTCCCCGACGTCGGCCACACCGAGCCCACGCTCACGGGCACCGCGTCCGCCCTGTCCCAGCTTCTGGACGCGTTGCAGGCCTGGACCGAGCACGGCAAGGCGCCGGAGTCCTTCGACCAGAAGGACACGGCCGCCGGGGTCGAACGCACCATCTGCGCCTATCCCGACACGGCCGTGGGCGCCGGCTCCGACGCCCCGTGCAAGACCCGCACCACCGTCCCGGCCGATCTGGCCGCCGCGTCCCGCACCGCCAAGGACCGGCGCTGAGGCGTTGAAGCGGGGCACGTGACGCACGTGCCCCGCTTCGTCCGCGCGGATCTCAGGTCCCCGACACGCGATCCAGGTCCGAGTCGCCTTCGGTGACCCACGCCGGTTCGAGGACGAACAGACGGAACGCGCCCTCGGGCAGATCCACGTCGACGACATGCCGGAAACCGGCGGCCTCCGCGTCCTCGGCGCCCGCCAGGTCGTCCTCCTCGACCGCGTGGACGACGCGCCGGCACTTCGGATCGGAAGAGAGGGCCGTGCGCGCCGCCCGTCGCAGCGACTCGACCGACTTCTCATCACCCCGTTGCGGCCCGCCGATCACGACCTCCACGTCGTGGACACCGACGGGATACGCGTCCCTGAGCCGACCGGCCGAGCACCGCCGGACTCGTACGGCATCCTCCAGGCGGGCACCCTCTCGTGCGGACCCCTCAACACCCTTGCCGGACAAGGTCAGTTCTCCCCGTCTTCCGTGCTCAGTCGGCGTACGACGACCTTGTCGAGCTTCCCCGACGCGTTCCTCGGCACGGCTCCTACGACTTTGAGGCGCCGTGGGAGCTTGTACCGGGCCAGATCGCGGGCCGCGTAGGCGCGGACGGACTCAAGGGTGATGTCCACCGTGCCGTCCACGCTGACCACGGCGGCCACGGTCTCGCCCCACTCCTCGTCGGCCACCCCGACCACCGCCACGTCCACCACGCCCGGCATGGCCGCCAGGACCCGTTCGACCTCGGCGGGGTACACGTTCTCGCCGCCGCTGATGATCATGTCCTTCAGCCGGTCGACGATGTAGAGGTAGCCGTCCTCGTCGAGGAAGCCGATGTCCCCGGAGTGGAACCACCCCTCGGCGTCGAAGGCCGCCCGGTCGGCGTCCGGGTTGCGCCAGTAGCCGGCGGTGACGTTCGGTCCGCGGACGACGATCTCGCCGGAACTCCCGGGAGCAAGCGGTGTGTTGGTGGCCGGGTCGACCACGCGCACCTCGGTGAACGGCATCGGGATCCCGGCCGAGCCGATCTTCTCCATCGTGCGCTCGGCGGGCAGGTGGGTGGCGAAGGGCGCCGTCTCCGTGAGGCCCCAGGCCTGTTGGAGCAGGACGCCCTGTTTGGCGTACAGCTCGATGAGCGAGGGCGGCACCGGGGCGCCCGCGACCACGATCGAGCGCAGACAGCTCAAGTCCCGGTCGAAGACGCCGGGTTCACGGGCCAGGGCGGCGAACATCTGGGCCACGCCGAACATCGAGTTGACCTGGTGCTCGACCACGTCCTCCACGCACGTCCGCGGGTCGAAGCCGCGCCGCACCACCACGGTCCCGCCCCGCACCAGGGTGCGGACCACGAAGGTGTTGAGGCCGCCGATGTGGAAGAGGGGTGCCGCCGCGTAGGTGACGTCACCCCTGCGCGTGTCGAGCCGCAGGTCGACGTTGACGGCGTTCCACCAGAGGTTGCCATGGGTCAGGACGACTCCCTTCGGCAGGCCCGTGGTGCCGGAGGTGAACATCAACAGCGCGGGGTCGTCGGCGTGTTTGACCGCCACATCGGTCAGAGGCCGCGCCGCGTCGATCAGAGCGGACCAGGACTCCCAGCCCGCCGCTCCCGCCGTGGGCACCAGGGGGTCGTCGTCGACGAGGAGCAGGCGGTCGAGCGCGGTGTCGCCGCGGACCCGGTCGGCACTCTCCCGGTGCCCCTCCTCGCACACGAGGGCGACCGCGCCGCTGCCCACCAGGACGGCGGTCAACTCGGGTTCCGCGAGGCGGAAGTTGACCGGTACGAAGACGGCACCGAGCCGGAACGCGGCCAGCATCGTCACCAGGAACGAGCCGCTGTTGAGCCCGAGGTGGGCGACCCGGTCCCCGTCCCCGACGCCGCCTCGGCCCAGTACGGCGGCCAACCGGGCAGCCTTGTCGTCGAGTTGGGCGTACGTCAGGTCACCACCGGCGTACCGGATCACGACGCTGTCGGCGTCGGTGCGCGCGTTCGCGGCCACGGCGGCGGCCGGGTTGAGATTGACGTGCAGACCCGAGTTGGCCGGGTGGGGTGGTGTGCTCACGTGCGGCTCCTCGTCGAGCGGGTCTGGCGGTGGCGGTCGGGCGGTTTCGGCGGGGGCGGTGCTGGTCGGGGTGCCGGGCGTCAGAGGTGGTCGCCGCCGGCGGCGTGCGCGAACCCGCGTACGCCGATGCCGCCGTCGGCCGAGATGGCGTGCCCGGTGATGGGACCGCTCTGCGCGCGGGCGGCGAGCAGGACGTACGGCCCGGTGAAGTCGCGCGGGTCCGTGCTGGAGTCGTGCAGCGGAATGGGCGGCGGCGATCCGTTCGCCGGGCTCCGCTTCGCGAAGGACGCGCCGATCGAGCGGCCGTCGAGGGCGAGGGACTCGGGCCCGCGCAGGTCGGTGTTCATGCCCCCGCAGGCGACGCCGTTGACCCGCACCTTGGGGGCCAACTCGTAGGCCAGCTCCCGCATCAGACCGAGACAGGCGTGCTTGCTCGCGGTGTACAGGGGGCCGCCGCCGTTGACGTAGAAGGAAGCGTTGGACAGCGTCATCACGATGCTGCCGCGCGACTTCACCAGCTCGCGCCAGGCGGCCTCCGCGGCCAGCAGATAGCCCTTGACGTTGATGGAGAAGATCTCGTCGAAGGCGGTGTCGAGTTCCTCGGGGCCGAGCCGGGTCAACTGCCGTTGGTAGTCCCACACTCCGGCGTTGGCAACGAGGGTGTCCAGCCGGCCGAAGCGCTCGACCGTCTCCGCGACGGCGGCGTGCAGGGCGGCGGAGTCACGGACGTCCGCGGTGACGGCGTGGATACGGGAGGGGTCCGCGAAGGAGCGTACGACGTCGTCGAGTTGGTCCTTGTCCCGGCCGAGGACGGTGACCGACGCGCCCTCGGCGAGGAAGCGCTCGGCGACGGCGCGTCCGATGCCCGACCCGCCGCCGGTGACCAGTGCCGTCTGTCCCTCCAGCCAGCCGCCGCTCACGCCGCACGCTCCCTGAGGAAGCCGGTGACCAGTTCCTCGAACTCCCGCTGTCGCTCCAACTGCACCCAGTGGCCGCAGCGTCCGAAGACATGGAGCTGGACGTCACGGATCTGCTTGAGCATGAGCTGGGCGCCGTCGAGGGTGATCGTCCGGTCGTCGCGTCCCCACAGCAGCAGGGTGGGGGCCTTGATCCGGTGCAGGTCACGCCAGAGCGGGTCCATGCCGCCGCGCTGCGCGAACGCGGCGTTGTAGGTGTGGTAGAAGGCGATGTGGCTCTCGTCGAGGGAGGCCTCGTAGCGGGCGCGTACGACCTCTTCGCCGAACTGCCGGTGGTCGTAGACCATGGCGCGGATGAACGCGGCCATCTTCTTCTCGCTCGGGCCGCCGCCGTTGTAGTAGCGGAACATCTCCTTCTGTCCCTCGGTGGGCGTGGGCCCGAAGGGCAGCCAGCCGCCGCCGGGGGCCATCAGCACCAGGCGGCTCACCCGCTCGGGGTGTTGCTGTGCCAGGGCGATGGCCGCCGCGCCGCCGAGGCTGTTGCCCAGCAGGTGGAAGGTGTCGATGCCGAGGGCGTCCAGCGTCTGCGCCAGCGCGTCGACCGTGATCTCGGTGATCGACCGCTTCTCCAGGTCGTCCCCGGTCGGCCGGTAACTGCCCCCGAAACCGGGCTGATCGGGCAGGACGACGCGGAAGTGCGGGGCCAACGCGGCGAGGTTCTGGTGGTAGTTGCTGACACCGGAGGCACCGGGACCGCCGCCGTGCAGCATCACCAGCACGGGGCCCTCGCCCGTCTCGGCCACGGCGATCTCACCGAGCGAGGTGGGCACTTGACGGTGTTCGAGTTCGAGGTCGGTCACGACGATTCCTCATCAGGAGAGTTCAGAAGAACGTGGAGATGTTCTTCGACAGCAGGACGTTCTGGTCCAGGAGGACGGTCCGGCGGGCCACCTGCAGACCGCCGTCCGGGGCCCGCCGAAGGACGTCCGTGCGGCTGCCGGCGAACACGTTCTCCTCCCGCTCCAGCCGGTTGCGGTAGACCAGGAACGCCGAGCGCACCCACAGGTCGTTCTCGGTGAACTCCTCGTGTTCCGCGGGGTCGACGTGCCGGGCCATCACATTGGTCACCAGGTGGCGGGTGCGTGAGGGCGGGTCCTCGGCCCAGGCCATGCCGGAGTCGAACCGGCGGATCCGCCAGGCCAGACTGTCCTTGCTCTCGTCGAAGAACGCCGCCTCGCCGCGGGCCGCCACGGACAGCGCCTGCTGGCGCCGCAGTCGGTTGGTGCGGGTCGGCATCCAGTAGTCCAGGTCGTCCGCGAGCAGGTCGAGCCAGTCGGCGTAGCGGCCTGCGTCGAGGAGGTCGGCCTCCTGGTAGTAGAACTGCTCGACCTCGAAGTGCGTGTCGCGGTCGGCGCGCGTTCCCGCGCGGGAGGCGCTCTGCTCGGTGGTGGCTGTGCTCACGGTCGCATTCGATCCCTTCTCCGTGCGGCGTCGGTACGGTGTGTGCCGTCAGGCGGTACGTCAACCGCGCAGCAGCGCACGGATGTTGACGGTGGGGTCGGCCAGCCGCGCGGGCTCCACCGGGATCCGCCGGTCGATCATGCGGCGGGCCGCGCGTACCGCCGTCGGGTCGTCGACGCCGGCCGCCGCGACGACGTGGCCGTCTCTCAGCCCGAAGACCGAGAAGGACCGGTCGTCGAAGGACCCGCGTACGACGGTCAGTTCGGCGTGTTCCATGTGTCCGACGGCCTCGACGTGCCGCCCGTGGCGGTCGGTCCAGAACCAGGGGGCGGTCGCCTCGGGCGGCGGGGTGCCGAGCAGGCCGGCCGCCGCGCGCTCGCCGTCGTGCCGGGCCGCCTCCCAGTGCTCCGTGCGCGCCAGGAGCACGCCGTCGCGTCGGGTCCGGGCCGAGTCGCCGACGGCGAGCACGGCCGGGTGCGAGGTGACATGGCGTTCGTCCACGACGATGCCGCGGTCGACCTCAAGTCCCGTCGCCTGGGCGAGTTCGACCCGCGGCACCATCCCGACGCCGAGCAGCACCGCGTCGAAGGTCCGCGGGGCCGGGGCTCCGGAGAGCCACGCCTCGATGCCGTCGGCCCGCTCGGTGAACCGCTCGACGGCGGCGGCCTCGACCGTGATGCCGTGCCGTGTGTGCAACGCGTGCAGCCAGTCGGCGAGTTGGGGCCCGAGCGCCGCCGCGAGCGGCACGGCCACCGGGTCGACCAGGTGAACCTCGCAGCCGGACCGTACGGCGGTCGACGCGACCTCCGCCCCAATCAGTCCCGCGCCGACCACGAGCAGCCGGGCGCCCGGCACGAGGCACGGCCGCAGCCGGTCCGCGTCCTCGGCGCTGCGCAGCACATGGATCCGCGCGCTGTCGATGCCGGGGATCGGCGGCCGGGCCGCGCCACCGCCGGTCGCCAGGACCACGCGGTCGGCGGGCAGCAGATGACCGTCCATCAGCTCGACGGCACCCTCTCGCCGGCGCAGCCCCATGACCACGCTGCGGTTCACCAGCCGGATCCGCTGGTCGTCGTACCACTGCGCCGGTTGGAGGGCGATCTGCTTGACGTCCTTCTCCCCGGCCAGGAACTCCTTCGACAACGGCGGCCGGTCGTACGGGAGTTCCTCGGCGTCCACCAGGGTGAGGTCGCCGTCGAAGCCGCCGGCGCGCAGTGCCGCCGCCGTGCTCACCCCGGCGACACCGCCGCCCACGATCACCACCCGGTCGGTCACGGTGTCTCGCCGGGGAAGAGGTAGATCTCGCCGTCCCGTACCTCGACGCGGTGCGGGCAGGCGTTCCGCGTCGCGGGCAGGCCCTGGACCTCGCCGTTCTTCAGGCAGAACCTGCTGGAGTGCAGGGGGCATTCGACGTAGCCGTCCTCGACCCAGCCGTCGGCGAGGGAGGCGTCCTCGTGGGTGCAGGTGTCGTCGAGCGCGTACACGCTGTCGTCGGTGTCGCGCAGCAGGGCGATGTCGTCGGTCGTGCCCGTGAGCGTCTTGTCGACGGCGAGGCCCTCGCCCCGCGGGATGTCCGCGAGGGCCGCGACGCGGATGCCTTCACTCATGACTGCTGCTCCTCGTGCGGGTCGGCGTGCGAACTCTCGTGCCAGGCAGGGGTGTTCATGAGTTCGCGCCAGCGGCCGTAGAAGGCCCGGCCCGCCGCGTCGCTGTACAGCTCGCTGGTCCGGCCGGGGTAGCGGCCGTCCTCGCGCTCCGAGCCCATGCCCATCTGGTAGTTGAGCGGCACGCCGTTGGTGATGAAGCCGTGCGAGACGGCCTGCACCTCGCTCCAGTTCTCGCCGTCGTCCTGCTCGAAGATGCCGCTGGGTCCGAACGTGCGCAGGTTGTACAGGCGTTGGGCCTCGCGCACCTCGTCCGGCATCGACTTGTCCACGACGGTCCAGGCCCACACCTCCATGCGGTCCGGGCCCTTGGGGTGCCAGACCCGGATGGAGCCGTTGACGGGCAGGTAGGAGAAGTTGGGGAAGACGGTGGCGTGTCCGTTGGTCAACGGCCCCTCCACCCGCGCGTCACCGAGCCGCTCGCGCAGCGCGAAGTAGTCGGTCCACCGGTGCACGGTCTGCGCGTCGAAGCGGTTCTTCGGATGGACGGGGAAGCCGGCGCCGTGCCCGTTCGGGCTCACGTACTGGCGACCCGTGCGGTGCACGACCTCCTCGTTGGGCTTCTTGCCGTTCGGCGAGAGCAGCATCAGAGCCGAGGCGTGGCTCATGTTGACGTGGTACCAGTCGGTGGCGAACTGCTCGGCCGCCAGCTTCCAGTTGCCCTCCAGCACCCACTTGTGGACCCCGCCGACCACGACGGTCCCCTCGTCGTCGTGGTCGAGCATCGCGTCCATGTACCAGGCCATGTCGCCGAGGGCCTCGCGCAGCGACGACGGCCGCGGGTTCCAGGTGCCGAAGACCAGCCCGTGGTACGTCTCCACGTGCGGCACCTCGACCAGGCCCCACTCCCCCGACGCGAAGGAGGCCGGATAGCCGTCCTTGTTGGGCACGCTCACCAGCGAGCCGTCCAGGTTGTAGGACCAACCGTGGTACGTGCAGGTGAAGTTGCGGGTCGTGCCGAAGTCGGCGCGGCAGACACGGGCCCCGCGGTGCCGGCAGGAGTTGAGATAGGCGCGGATCCGCCGGTCCCGGTCGAGCGTCACGATGACCGGGTCCTCGCCCATGTACGTGGTGAAGAAGTCGCCCGGCTTGTGGAACTGGTCGGTGTGCGCGAGGAACAGCCAGCTCGGCGCGAACACGCGCCGCAGCTCCTGCCGGTACAGCTGCCGATCGGTGAAGATCACCCGGTCCAGCAGCCCGCCCTCGGTGTCCACGAGCCCGGCGACATCGAGGTTCCGCGCCAGCTCCGCCGGGCGGTTCAGGGCCCCGCGCGGGGCCACTGTGGCCGCGCCCCGGGGTTCGATCGTCGAGGTCATGCGGCCCAGGCAACAGCACAGGTCGCGGGGCTTCCATCCGTCGTTCCGTACGACGGCACACGCGCTGTCGGCGGCCCCCGGGCCCGGCCGAGTGTGAGCGCATGCTTGCTGCAACCGCCGTCTCCCAGAGCGCGGCCGATCCGCTGTCCGGGCTCGTCCTGGGGGACGTCCCCCGGCCCGATCCCCGGCCCGGCTGGTCGCGGGTCCGCGTGGTCGCGTCCTCCCTGAACATGCACGACCTGTGGACCCTGCGCGGGGTCGGCCACCCGCCCGAGCGGCTCCCGGTCGTCCTCGGCTGCGACGCGGCCGGCGTCGACGAGGACGGCAACGAGGTACTGGTCCACCCGGTCATCGCCGACCCGGACGCGGGCGGAGGCGACGAGACCCTCGATCCGGGCCGCGCCCTGCTGTCGGAACGGCACGACGGGGCCTTCGCCGAGTACCTCACCGTGCCGACCCGCAATCTGATCCCCAAGCCGGGCTGGCTCTCCTTCGACGAGGCGGCCTGTCTGCCCGTCGCCTGGGGCACCGCCTACCGGATGCTGTTCACGCAGGCGCGGCTCTCCGCGGGTGACCGGGTCCTCGTCCAGGGGGCGGGCGGCGGTGTCGCCTCGGCCGCGATCAAGCTGGCCGTGGCCGCGGGCGCCGTCGTCTACGCGACCAGTCGCAGCGCGGACAAGCGGGCCCAGGCGGTGAGTTGGGGCGCACGTGCGGCCCTGCCGACCGGCGAGCGGCTGCCCGAGCGGGTCGACGTGGTCGTCGAGACGGTCGGCGAGGCCACCTGGTCGCACTCCCTCAAGTCCCTGCGCCCCGGCGGCACCCTCGTGATCGCGGGCGCGACCAGCGGCACCAACCCGCCCGCCGACCTGGGCCGCATCTTCTACCTCCAGCAGCGCGTCCTCGGCTCGACAGGCTGCACCCGCGCCGAACTCGCCGCGCTGCTCGGCCTGTTGGACGCCACCGGAGTACGCCCGGTGATCGACCGCACGCTCCCCCTCGACGAGATCCACAAGGGCTTCCAGCTCATGATCGACGGACGGCTCACCGGAAAGCTCGTCGTCCACCCGTCCGACCCGCACACCCCAGGAGCACGACGATGACAGCGGCGGCCGTCGGCCTGTCCCACTCGCCTCTGATCGGCAAGAACGATCCCGAGCCGGACGTACTGTCGTCCGTCGCGAAAGCCGTCGACACCGCGCGCGCCTTCGTGCGCGACTTCGACCCGGAGCTGGTCGTGCTGTACGCGCCGGACCACTACAACGGCTTCTTCTACAAGGAGATGCCGCCGTTCTGCCTGGCCACCGAGGCGATCGCCGTCGGCGACTTCGGGTCGGCGGCGGGCCCCCTGTCGGTGGACACGGAATCGGCCCGCACCCTCGCGCGCGGTGCGCTGGAGCGCGGGATCGACCTGACCGTCTCCGCCCGTATGACGGTCGACCACGGTTTCGTGCAGCCCCTGGAGGTCCTCTTCGGAGGCATCGACCGGGTCCCGGTCGTGCCGGTCTTCGTCAACGGGGTCGCCACCCCGCTGGGTCCGGTCGCCCGCGTCCGCGCGCTGGGCACAGCGCTCGGCGAGGCGGCCGCCGCACTCGACCGGCGAGTCCTCTTCCTCGGCTCCGGCGGGCTCTCGCACGACCCACCCGTGCCCGTCCTCGAAGGCGCCCCGCCCCGCGTGACCGACGCGCTCATCGAAGGACACCCGCCGACCCCGGAACAACGGGCCAGGGGCGAGCAGCGCGTCGTCCAGGCCGGGCGGGACTACGCGGCCGGCTCGACCTCGATGATCCCGATCAACCCCGCCTGGGACAACCTCGTCCTCGACACCCTGGAGAGCGGCCGCCTCACCGAGGTGGACTGGTGGAGCGTGGACTGGATGGGCGCCGAGGGCGGCGGCTCGGCCCACGAAGTACGCACCTGGATAGCGGCGTTCGCCTCCCTGGCCGCCACCGGCCCGTACCGCATGACCTCCCGCTTCTACGCGCCGATCCCCGAGTGGATCGCGGGGTTCGCGGTGGCGACGGCGGAGCAAGCGCCGAGGCGATGAGGCGGTACGGCCGCTAGGGCTGCGGGAACACCAGGGGCACGCCGTACCGCTTCTCGGCGGCGCGCAGGGCCGGGACCAGGGTGGTGCGCAACGCGCGGACGGCGTCGGCGTGTTCGGGGTCCGCGAGGAAGCGGGTGCGCAGCGTGGCGCGGGCGGGTTCGCGGACCGCCTCGACCGGACGCATACAGGCGGCGTACGCCTGACCCAACTCCCTTTCCCGCGCGGGAAGTTCGCTCGCGTCGGCGGACTGCATCAGCCGGTCGGCGAGGGCGAAGTAGGCCTGCTCGTCGCGGGCTTCGATGCCGTATCGCGTGAAGCAGTCCGGCAGGGTGCGCAGGGCGCGGAGGGTGGCGGGGTCGCGGCGCAGCGAGGTGATCGTGCCGAACCACTCCCCCTGCACGTCGACGTAACGGTCGCGCAGGGTCTCGGCCGCCGCCGTGCCCCGGGCGAGGCAGGCGCGTACCTCGGCCGTGGTTCCGGTCCGGGCCGGGGCGGGGCTCGCCGACGGCGCGGGCACGGTGGCGCTCTCGCTGGTGCCGTGGCGGGCGATGAAGTCCAGGTCGGGGAGTTCGGAGAAGCGGATGAAGGCGACGGGGGCCGAGGCGGGCAGGGTGAAGCCGTGCTCGTCGGCACAGGAGGCCGCCGCGGCCTGCTGCACCTGCTGGGTGAACACGTCCAGCCCCTGTGTCCAGCGGGACTCCGCGCCGGTCGCGGGCAGGACCATGCGCACGAGATCGGCCGGCAGGGCGTCGCTCAGGCGAGCCGGCGTCACGGTGGCCGCACGGGGCCCGGAGACGGGCCGTTCTGCCGGGGCGGCCGTGCAGGCGGTGGCGACGGCCGTGGTGAGCAGGACGAGGATGAGGGCTGTGAGTGCGCGGCGGGGCATCCGGGACATGGGGATCGTGGGTCCTGCCTGCGGGAGGGCGGTGCCGTGGTCCGCTCGGGGCCACGGCACCCCTGGGACCGGAACGGGTTCAGTGCGTGATCTCGACGTAGTCGCCTTGGTTGTTGTAACTGACCACCGTGAACTTCACGTTGTCGTTCACATTGGTGCACAGAACCTTTTTGTCGGGGGCGTAGCTGCCGTCCTCGGCCCATATGTAACCCGCGCTGCAGGTCTTCCAGGAGCTGGTGGAGGTGTAGTAGAGACGGCCGGCGTAGGAGTCGCTGTCGGAGGGCAGGTCGCCCGAATAGACCAGATTCACCGCTTCGGTCAGGTTGAGGTCGCTGCAACTACTGGTCGCCGACTTCTTCGCCGTGCTGCCCACGCCGCCGCGGGGTCCGGTCGTCATCGCCGTGGTCACACACGCTTGTGCCGCCGCGGACGCGGTGGGCGCGAGCACCAGACAGCCTGCTGCGGTGACGAGCGCGAGCACGCCCGCGGTCATGGCTTTCGTCACGATTCCCCCAAGGTCGGGTCGGAGTGGATCAGTCACCCGAACGCTCGCAGAGCACACTCCCCACGGGCCATGTCCTTCGACGGTGGTCTAAAGTCCCTTGTCCCTCGGTGGAATTCGCCCCTCCGGCACATCGCGTGAAGCCGGCCTGAGCAGCGCGGCACCGAGCGGCGTGAGGGTGTGCAGCACCGTGTTGTGGTGGCGATGGCTGAAGATCAGGCCGGCGTCGCGCAGCACGGTGGTGTGGTGGGAGGCGGTGGCCATGGACACGCCCAGGGATCCGGCCAGTTCGGACGTGGTCGCGCCCGGCGCGAGGGACCGCAGCACGGCCGCGCGGGTACGGCCGAGCAGCGCGGCGAGGGAGGCGTCGGCGGGGCGTTCGGGGGCGGGGGCGCGGAGGCCGTGCACGGGGTAGACCAGCAGCGGCTGGAGGGTGTCGTCGGCCATCGAGACCGGCGACTGCCAGCAGAAGTAGGACGGGACCAGACGCAGTCCGCGGCCCGCCAGGTACAGGTCCCGGTCCTCGACGTAGTCGACGTACAGGACCGGCGGGTGCCAGCGGACGGCGGGTGACAGACCGGCGAGCAGCCCATCGAGCCCGCCCGCGAGGACGTCCCTGCCGCGCAGGGCGCGCTCCGCGTCGACGGTGGCGAGGATGCGGTTCTCGTGGGGCGCGATGACCGCTTCGTGGTACGCGCGCAGGAGTCCGGCCAGGTCTTCCCGGGCCGCGCGTTCCAGCAGCCGGGGCGCCCAGTCGGGGGCGCCGCTGAACCGGTCCAGCATCTGTATCTCGTGGGCGACCCGCTCCGGCGGAGTGTCGACGATCGCGGCGAGCCCCCGGTCCAGGCCGTCGGCGGCTTCGTGCGGGGTGAGGAAGTCGGGCAGGTAGCGGGCCCGGGGCAGCACAGGGACCAGGAGCCGGCGTACGGCCGCGCCGAGTTGGGTGCCGGCGAGGGTGGCCCGGGTCTCGCGGTACCAGTCGGCGTACGCCCAGCGGCCTCGCGTGGTCTGCAGCCGGTGCAGGCTGCAGGCGATCTCCCAGAGCGGGTCCGGGGCGGCGGCCACCCGGACGCGGGTCAAGTCCTGCGGCGTGAAGTGAATGCGCAGCAAGAGAACCGCCCCAAGTCGAGTGGTCACCTCGCCCTGGGAGCGGCCAGGGGCACACCGCACCCGGGGACACCACGGGAACCGGCCTCCGGGACAGCGCTTCGCGGGCGCCCCGTGGCCTACGCGAACAGGATCGGACGCATCCTCTCAGCACCCGACACACTTCGGCACTCGACGGCCAACTTCGTTGCCGGGCACCTCACTTCGAAACCTGACACCCAACGTCAGCACCCGGCACATCACTTCGGCGGCCCACACCCAACTTCATTGCTCGGCGCACCACTTCGGAGCCCCGCACCCAACTCCAGCGCCCAGCACTCCATTCCGGCACCCGACCCCTGACTCCAGCGCCCAGCACGCCATTCCGGCACCCGACCCCAACTCCAGCGCCCAGCACCCCACTTCGACACCCGTCACTCCTCCTCGTACGCCACCGATCGCGCCACCCGCATCCGCCGTGCGTGCCTCGTCCAGGCCCGGGACGCCTCCGCGGCCACTCGGCGGGCCTGGGCGCTCAGGCGTTCCACGTCGGTCTGGCCGCGGCGGCCGGCGACCGACAGGGCGGCCACCGCGCGGCCGCCCGGTCCCACGACCGGGGCCGCGACGCAGACCAGGCCGGGCTGGTACTCCTCGTGATCGAAGGCGACGCCGGTACGCCGGATGCTCGCCAGTTCGTCGGCTAGGGCCGCCGCGTCGGCGACGGTGTGTTCGGTGAACCGCTCCAGCGGGCGGGACAGCGCCTCCTCGGCGCCGCCGGAGTCGTAGGCGAGCAGGACCTTGCCCACCGCCGTGGCGTGGGCCGGCAGCCGGCCGCCGATGCGGGACGGGACGGGGGCGGGGCGGTGGCCGTACAGCTTGGCCAGGTAGACGGCGTGGACGTCGTGCAGCACGGCCACGTGGACCGTCTCCCGGGTCGCCTCGTACAGGTCGGCGAGGAAGGGCAGGAGCACGTCGCGCACGCCCTCCGCGCCGGGGCCGTAGACGGACCGGCCGAGGTGGTGCAGACGCTCGCCGAGGCGGTACTCCGTGCCGGTGCGCTCCACGACGCCGTTGCGCTCCAGCATGCCCAGCACCCGGAACGCGGTCGACTTGCTCAGCCCCGCCCGCCGCGCCAGCTCGCTGACGCCCACCCCGCCACCGGTCCGGTCCTCCAGGGCGAGGAGGAGGCAGAAGGCCTTGTCCACGGCGGCACGGTCGTCGCGGGTGGACCCGGGTCCGGGTCCGGAGAGAGTGGCGGTCATGGGGGTCACCTCAACATCGAGGGGCGAGCGGGTGTCACTTTCAATACACCGCTCGGAAATCTTTACGTGACAAGGATGCGCAGCGGCCGGTCGTTCGTCAACAATGACGGGATGCACATTAAAAGTGACGGCAACCCCGGTGAGAACGAGCTCGTGGCCCGCAACGTGCGCCGCTTCCGGCTGGAGCGGGCCATGTCCCTGGGTGAACTGGCCCGCCGCTCCGGCCTGTCGAAGCAGACGCTGTCCAAGATCGAGCACGGCGAGGGGAACCCCACCGTCGAGACCCTCGCCCTCCTCGGCGCCGCCCTCGACATGCCCGCCCGGCGGCTGCTCACCGAGTGGGGCACCCCGGTCTACGTCCAGCGGCACGACGAGGTCGAGTGGACCGACGCCCCCAACTGGACCGAACGCCTGCTGGACGAGACGTACGGCTCCGGCTACGTCCGCACCCTGATGCTCCGGCTGGAGCGCGGCGGCGGGCGGGACGAGACCATCCCCGGGCACGCCGCGGGCACCCTGCACCACATCTACGTGATCACCGGCAAGCTGCGCACGGGCCCCCTGAACGAGCCGGTGGAGCTGTCGGCCGGCGACTTCGCACGCTTCCCGGGGGACGTGCCGCACATCCACGTCTGCCTCAGCGAGCGGGTGACGGCGCACATGGTGACGACCATTCCTCAGGTGCGTCAGTTCGGTCCCACCGTCACCCACGGGGGTGTGGGCCGCGGAACGACGAGCGGCCCGGGCCGATGACCCCGTCTGTCGCGTCTAGCGGGCGGCGGTGACGGCCGAGGCCACGTCCTCGTCCGCGTGCCCCTTCGCGATCGCCTCGTCCCACCGCTTCAACAGGCTTGCGGTGAGCGGCAGTTCCAGCCCCTGCCGGTCGGCGGCCTCCAGGGCGAGGGCCGCGTCCTTGCCCGCGTGGTGGAGCGGGAAGCCCGGGGCGAAGTCGTGGTCGACCATGGCGTGCCCCTTCGCGGTCGCGTAGGCGGACCCGAGCGGGCTCTCGGCGAGGGTGTCGAGGAACAGGTCGGGTGCCAGGCCGAGTGCCTCCGTGAGGCTGACGGTCTCCGCCATGCCTTCGACCAGGACGGCGAGCCAGTTGTTCAGTACGAGCTTGAACCGGCTGCCGTCGCCGAGGTGTTCGAGCCACAGGGTCCGTTGGCCGACGGCGTCGAACAGCGGCTGGACGCGGGGGCGCAGTACCGGGAGACCGGACGCGAGGACGAGCAACTCGCCGCGCTCCGCGGGTTGCGAGCTCCCGGACACGGGTGCGTCGACGAACCCCACGCGCCCTTCGGCGAGTTGGGCCAGGTGCTGGGTCGCGCCGACGCCGACCGTGCTCATCTGGATCCACACCGCGTCCGGGGCGAGGGTGGCCAGGGCGCCGTCGACACCGTTCATCGCGCTGTGGACGGCGGCCCCGTCGGTGAGCATGGTGATCAGGAACTCGGCGTCCTTGGCCGCCTCGGCGGGCGTGGAGGCGACCTGCGCGCCCTCGTCGGCGAGCGCCTCCGCCTTCTGCCGGGTGCGGTTCCACACCCGCACGGCGAATCCCGCGCGCAGCAGGTTCCGCGCGATGGGGGTTCCCATGACGCCGGTCCCGAGGACGGCGACCTTCGCGTTCGTGCTTGCGGTTTGCTTGTTCTCTGTCATCACACACGCTCCAAGGTGGAAGAAACAGGTGCGGCCGGACCGTGGTGGCGGGCCCCCACGGCGACGGTGGCCAACAGCGCCAGCACCACGGCGGTGAACCACGTCGTGGCGTTCCCCAGGCTCATGAAGAGGCTGGCGACGCCGAGTCCGACGGGCAGCAGGGCCAGTCCGAGGTAGGAGGCGAGGAACAGGCCGGCGAGGGCCTCACCGCGCTGGGCCGGGGCGGCCGTGGCGGCCACGTGCCCGACGGCCGACTTGAACAGCACCCCGGCACCCGCTCCGGCGAGGACGCCGGCCAGCAGGAACACGGGCAGGCCCGCGAGATGCATGCCGATCGCGAGTACGGCCATCCCCGCGGCCTGGGCGCCAAGGCCGACGTACCAGCGCGTCCGGTCGCCGAGCCGGCCGGTGCCCGTCTGGGCCGCGGCGGCGGCACCGAACACCGCGAACACGACCAGCCCCGCCAGCGCGTGGGACGGGTGGTGCAGGGTGCCCGCGACGAATCCGGGCGCCACCGAGGTGAACAGGCCGAACACGGCCATGGACGTGAAACCGGCCGCGGCCGCGGCGAGGTATCCGCGATCACTGTGGGCCACGCCGACCCGCTGCGGCCGGTACGCGGGCCGCACGGCCGGCTTCCGGACCGTCTCGGGTGTCAGAGCGACGGCGGCGACACCGATCAGCAGCAGTACGACGAAAACGGCGTACGGCAGTCGCAGCGGCGCCCCCAAGTACTCGGCGAGCACACCCGCGGCCAGCGGCCCTACGCCGAGGCCGCCGATGTTGGCCGCGGTCGACACGATCTCGAACCGTCGCGTCGAGGCGCCGGGCCGGTGCGCGGCGTGCAGCTCGTGCAGATAGGCCGTCGCGGTCGCCGTCAGCATGCCCACGCCGAGGCCGGTGACCAGCCGGGCGACGATCAGGACGGGCAGCGAGGCGGTGGACAGGAACAGCACGGCGGCGAGCAGTTCCAGCGCCAGCGCGGAGATCAGGACCTTCTTGCGGCCCAGCCAGTCCGACACGTGCCCGGCGAGCAGCAGGCTCGTCAGCACGCCGACGGCGTAGACGGCGAACACGACGGTCACCGTGAACGTGGAGAACCCGTCGCGGGCCTGGTACAGCGGGTACAGCGGGGTGGGGACGGTGGAGAACGCCATCGCCGTCACGAACACCGCGGCGACCGTCCAGAAGCCGCTGCCGTACCGGCGGACGGTGTGCGGAGCCCGGGCGGCTCCGTCCTTCGGGGTGGGCGCGGGATCCGTGCGCGGACCCTTGGCCGACGTCGACAACATCACAGCACTCCGATCCCTTGACGGTGGATTCCGTCGGCGGCGGACCGGCCGGCCGGTGTGGAACCGACCGGTCCTGGTTCACCGCCTGTTGTTTCCAACATGCGGGCGGAGTCGTTGTTTCCCGTTCGGCGGAGATGGTTGGAGATGGCGGTTATCTGTTTCAGCGATGGCCGCGACCGTCCGGCACAGCACGGCCCTCCTACCGGGGCGGCCTCACCTCGACTGCCGCATGATCCAGTCGCGGATGCCCGGGATGGTGTAGGCGATGCGCCAAGTGCCCATGTGGGCACTGGTGTTGGAGCCGGTCGGGACGGTCGTGCCGGTCTGGAAGGAGGCGTAGTTGACCGGGGCTTTCTGCGCCTTCAGATGGCGGACGTCGGCGGCGAACTGCGCGTCCGTGGACTGGCCGTCCCACGCGGCGGTGGCGACCTTGGTGCCCTGGTCCTTGATGACCTGGGTGATGGCGTTCTCGCCGGGGAATGCCTTGTCGTCGTCCTGGGAGACGACGATCCAGAGCTTCTTGTCGGCGAGCGGGGCGGCCACGTCGGAGGGCCACTGGCCGGCGACGATGTACGCGGCCGCGAACAGGTCCGGGTACTTGATGTTCAGGCCCAGCGACATCATGGCGCCCATCGACTGGCCGGTCGTGTAGCGGCGGTTCTCGTCGATGGCGTACCTCTCGGTCACCGCCTCGACGAGGTGGGCGGTGGCGTCGAACAGCGACGAGGGTACGTAGGTGTCGTCGACGACCACCGAGCCGTACTCGGGGGCGAGGACGAAGCACTCGTGCTTGGCCTGGTCGTCGGGGCCCGCCCAGCACACGGCGCCCAGTCCCTGGACGAGCGGTCCCTCGGTGGCGACGTTGACGACGCTCGCGTCGTGCATGAACAGCACGAGGGGGTAGCGCTTGCGGCGGTCATGGCCCTTCGGGATGAAGAGGTTGTACCTGAGGGTCTGGCCGGTGGCGGGGTCCTCGAAGGTGAACTGCTCGAAGTCGTCGACGATCAGGTTCACCACGGCACTTGTCGTCAGCGTGGTGTCGACGGCCGCGTAGCGGGTCCCGCGGGTCGTGGTGACGGTGCCCTTCTGGACGACCGAGGCCTTCGCCGCCACGATCGTCCCGCCCGGCGTGCTGTCGCCGACCTTGGGCCCGCCGCCCGGTGCGCTGCCGGAACTGCTCGGGCTGGGGCTCGGATTGGCGCTGGCACTAGAGCTGGCAGTGGGTGTGCCCGTCGGGGTGCCGGAGCCGCCCTGCTGAGTCACCCACAGCGCCGCCGCCGTGTCGTCGGGAGACAGTTCGACGATGACGTAGCGGCCGTCCCTGCCCCGCTCGGCGAGGTCGATCGCGGTGTTCGCGTAGACCTTGGTGACCGTCCTGTCGGTGACGGCGAACGTCGACGTCGACAAAGAGGAGTTGTCGATGCCGCGGTCGTACTCGACGGCGACGGCTATGAGCTTCTGACCGTCGCCGAACACCTTCGTGATCGCGGTGACACCGCGGATGTGCTCGGCCGTGGAGGCCTCTTCGGCGGGTGCGGCCGCCGCGCTGAAACCCCCTGCGCCGAAGGTCGCCGCCCCGGCCACGGCCGCGGATCCGGCCGCCACTGATCCGGCGATAAACGTACGTCGTTCCACCAAAACACACACTCCTAGTTTCGAATCGACCGGCGATGACGGAAACGTTAGGAAAATCGACTTGGGGAAAGCTGTGCGAAATTTCGCCATGCTGCGGCGGAACCATTCTTTTTCACAGGTTACGCAGAGGTTTCCTGGTCATGCGCGGTAGTCAGAACGCGCAAGCTCAGATTTCACGACGCGCGCTATGTGACCGCCAACTCCCCTTGCACCATCGGGTGTCTTCCGGATCCCGAACGTGAAGGAGAGTTGTGCATTCCATGGCTGAGAACGCGAAGAACGGTGAAAAGCAGGACGGCCCGCTGCGTCGCCGCTCGTTTCTCAACGGTTCGCTCGCCGCGGCGGTGGCGGCCACGTCCCTTGCGGGCGGTACGGCGACCGCGCGGGCGGCCGACCGGGAGGCGGACCGCGGCGGCGGCTCCGCGGTGCTGAAGGCGGGCGCCGGACGGGCCGCGATCGCGTTCCCGGCCTCGCTCCTCCCCCTCGACGGCTTCACCACCGTCCACGACGACCTGCACGTGCGCGTGCTGCTGTTGGAGAGCGGTTCCCGCCGCGTCGCGCTCGCCGTCCTGGACCTGACGTCGATCAGCGCGGAGGCGATCGCCGCCATGCGGACCATCATCTCCGCGGCGGCCGGCGTGGCCACGGCCGACATCGTCGTGACCGTCACGCACACCTTCTCCGCGCCGCATGTGCAGGCCGCGAGCAGCGGCAGCGGGGCGGCGCAGTACGTGGAGCAGATCAAGACGGCGACCTCGACGGCGGTCGCGGCGGCGGTTTCAGGACTCCGGCCCGCGCGGGTCGGCCACGGCACCGGCACCTGCGATGTGAACGTCAACCGGGACGTCCGTACCGCCGACGGCTGGTGGCTGGGCACGGGCGAGAGCGGCCCGTCCGACAAGAGCGTGGGCGTGACCCGCATCGACGACACCGCCGGCAGGCCGATCGCCGTCCTGGTCAACTACAGCGTCCAGTCTTCCGTGATGATGGAGTCGGTCATGGCCAGCGGCGACCTGCCAATCACTGCCGACCTCGCTGGGGCGGCGGCCGGGCACGTGGAGGAGCAGTACGGGGACGACGTCGTCGGGTTCTTCCTGGTCGGCTCGTGCGGCGACCAGTCACCGGCGTTCCGCTCCAAGCGCTACACCATCGACAAGGACCTCAAGTGGTCCCAGGTCGACGCCCAGGACGCCGGCTGGATCCTGCTCACGGTGCAGGGTGAGCGGCTCGGCACGGAGGTGGTCCGGGTCAGCGAGACCATCAGGACGTCCACCGTCGGCGCGTCTCAGCTCCGCCTGCTGACCGACTCCGTCACGGTCGACACGGTCCCCGGCGGCCACCCCACCGCACCGACGAAGACCTACGACTTCACCCCGACCGGCACGGCCCCCGTCCCGATCTGGATCCTCCGCCTCGGCGAGGGCGTCCTCGTCGGAGTCTCCCCGGAACTGTCCACGGACACCGCCCTCACCATCAAGGCGCATTCCCCCTTCAAACACACCGCGGTCATGTCGATGCTGGAGGGCGGCGCCAAGAACATGGCCGAATCCCGAAGTTATGCCCGCATCACGTACGAGGCGATGGATTCGTCGTACGCGAAGGGCTCGGCGGAGACGGTGGCGGAGAAAATCGGCGAGATCCTGCATTCCCTATGAGGAAATCACCGACCGCACCTCACGACAAAGGCTCCACCGACAAAGACCCTCCACGCAAAAGGGCCCTCACAGGCTCTCGCCCGTGAAGACCCTTCACACCGTCGGGACGACAGGATTTGAACCTGCGACCCCTTGACCCCCAGTCAAGTGCGCTACCAAGCTGCGCCACGTCCCGATGCGACACACGCGGAGAAACGCGTGATCACGCGGACAGTACTTTACCGCACGCCGCCGGCCGCTCCGAAGGGGGCAGGGGGCGCGCGACACTTGGCGTATGAGTACTACGGGACGCGGCAGGGACGCAGCGCCGGACGAGGTCTCCGACCGGCGCGACCGGGACGCCGACGGGCGGGCGCGCAACGCCCGGCCGCGCGACGGGCTCGGGCGGCCGCTGCCCTACGGCGCGGCCGGGGTGGAGCGGCAGCCCGAGGGCGTCGTACGTCCACCGGAGCGGTCCGTCGTCGAGGCGCAGGAGCTGCTCTCGGCCGGGAAGCCCTTCCACGCGCACGAGGTGTTCGAGGACGCCTGGAAGTCGGGGCCCGAGGAGGAGAGGGCGCTGTGGCGGGGGCTGGCCCAGCTCGCGGTGGGACTCACGCATGCCGCGCGCGGCAACCTCACCGGCGGCGTCCGGCTGCTGCGACGGGGCGCCGGAGCGGTGGAGGAGTGGGCGTCGGACACGGGACGGCAGCGGCCGTACGGGATGGATCTCGCGGGACTGGCCGTGTGGGCCCGGGAGTTGGCGGACGACGTGGAGCGCGGCGGCGAGAGTGTGGACGCGGGGGCGCGGGCCCCTCGGCTGCGGGGGTGAGTGCTTGCGGAGGTAAGTGCTGGCGAAGGTAGGTGTCTGCGCAGGTACGCGCAGGTCCCGGTGTCTGTCCGCACAGACGCGGTGCACTCGTTGTCAGTGGTGTACGGCAGACTCGGGGGCGTGCGAAAGATTCATGTCATCGGTATCGGCGCGGGCGACCCCGACCAGCTGACCCTGCAGGCGGTCAGGGCGTTGCGCGGCACGGACGTGTTCTTCGTCCTGGACAAGGGCGAGGTGAAGAGCGATCTGACCCAGTTGCGCCGGGACATGCTCGACGCGCACGTGCCGCAGGGGTCGTACCGGGTGGTGGAGGCCCGCGATCCGGAGCGGGATCGGGCCGCCGGGGGTGCCGCGTACTCCCCCGCCGTCGGGGACTGGCGCAGTGCCCGTGCCGCCATCTACCAGCGGCTCATCGCCGAGGAACTGGGCGAGGAGGAGAGCGGCGCGTTCCTGGTGTGGGGGGATCCCGCGCTGTACGACAGCACGCTCGGGATTCTTGAGGAGATCCTGGAGCGGGGCGAGGTGGCCTTCGAGTACGACGTCGTTCCCGGGATCAGCAGCGTCTCGGCGCTGGTCGCCCGGCATCGGACGGGGCTCAACCGGGTCGCCGGGTCGGTCCAGATCACCACCGGGAGGCGGCTCTCCGAGGAGTTTCCGGAGGGGGTGGATGATGTCGTTGTGATGCTCGACGCGCACCAGGCCTTCCGGCGGTACGCCGATCAGGACATCGACATCTACTGGGGCGCGTACATAGGCACCCCGGACGAGATCCTCGTCTCCGGGCCGATCGCCGAGGCCGGTCCGCGCATCGAGCGGCTGCGGGCCGAGGCGCGGGAGCGCAAGGGCTGGATCATGGACACCTATCTGCTGCGCCGGAATCCCGACCGGAAGTAGCGGTTGTTGTGCCCGCGACGCCGGGCTGATCCGAACGACAGCCCCCAAGAGTAAATTCCGCCACCCGAGCGGTCCCGCAACGCGTGCGTCTCCGGCAACCCGGTGGGATCGTGACCTCGTGACAGTGACCGAGGACACCGCACCGCCCGCCGCCTCGCAGCCGCCGGTGCTGGACGCGCGCCGCCGCAACATCGTCTTCGTGACGATCATGCTGGGCATGCTCCTTGCGGCCCTGGACCAGACGATCGTGGGCACGGCCCTGCCGACGATCGTGTCGGACCTCGGCGGCGCGGAGCACATGTCGTGGGTGGTGACCGCGTATCTGCTCGCGGAGACCGTGTCGACCGTGCTGGTCGGCAAGTTCGGTGACCTGTTCGGCCGCAAGGTGGTCTTCCAGGTCTCGGCCATCGTCTTCATCTCGGGCTCGTTCCTGTGCGGTCTCTCCACCAACATGACGCTGCTGATCGCCTGGCGCGCGGTCCAGGGCATCGGCGCCGGTGGCCTCATGGTGACCGCCATGGCGCTGATCGCCGACGTCATCCCGCTGCGCGAACGCGGCAAGTACCAGGGCGCGATCGGCGCGGTGTTCGGCGTCGCCACGGTCATCGGACCGCTGCTCGGCGGTCTGTTCACCGACCATCTCACCTGGCGCTGGGCGTTCTACGTCAACGTGCCGATCGCGATCGTCGTCGTCGCCGCGGCCGCCCGCACCATCCCGGTGGTGAAGTCGGTGTCCCGGCCGGTCATCGACTACATGGGCATCGCGCTGGTCGCGGTCGGCGCGAGCGCGCTGATCCTGGCGACCAGTTGGGGCGGCAACGAGTACGCGTGGGGTTCGCCGACCATCATCACGCTGTTCGTCGGCGGCGCGATCGCACTGGGCCTGTTCTGCTGGGTGGAGACCCGGGCCAAGGAAGCGATGCTGCCCATGCGGCTGTTCGCCAACCCGGTCTTCACGGTGTGCTCGATCCTCAGCTTCATCGTCGGCTTCGCCATGCTCGGCGCGTTGACGTATCTGCCGACCTATCTGCAGTACGTCGACGGCGACTCGGCCACGGTCTCCGGCGTGCGGACGCTGCCGATGGTGATCGGGCTGCTGATCGCGTCCGTCGTCAGCGGCAACGTGGTCAGCAAGACCGGGCAGTACCGCTATTTCCCGATCGTCGGCTCCGTGGTGATGGGCGTCGGCCTGTATCTGATGTCCCTCATGGGGCCCTCCAGCGGTGCGTGGCTGGAGTCGCTGTACATGTTCGTGCTCGGCACCGGGATCGGCCTGTCCATGCAGGTCCTGACGATCGCGGTACAGAACACCGTCGACTACGCCGACCTCGGCACGGCGACCTCCGGTGTCACCTTCTTCCGCACGCTGGGCAGTTCCTTCGGCACCGCGGTCTTCGGCACGATCTACGCCAACTCCCTCAAGCCGAACCTCTCCGAGGGCATCGCCAACGCCGCGCGGGTCGGCGGCACGGACCCGGCCACCCTCACCAAGGCGGCGAGCAGCCCAGAAGGCCTGCACAAACTGCCCTCGGCCACAGCCGCCCCGATCGTCAACGCCTACGCGGACACGCTCCAGACGGTCTTCCTGTGGACCGTGCCGGTCGCGGTCGTCGGGTTCGTGGTCGCGCTCTTCCTCAAGCAGGTCCAGCTACGCGACAGCGCCCGGGCGGGCTCCACCGACATGGGCGAGGGGTTCGCGTCACCGCGCGGCGGCGACTCGCAGCGGCTGCTCGAAGCGGCGGTCGGGAAGATCATCGGCAGCACGGACCTGGACACCGCCCGGCGGATCATCACCGACTCCGACACCCGGCTGGACATCGCCGGGGCCTGGGCCGTGATGCAGGTCGAGCTGTACACGCGGATGGTGGGCCACTCCAGCCTCGGACTGATCGCCGCCCGCCGGCATCTGCCGCCGGAAGTACTGCTGCCGGTCTTCGACCGCATGGTCTCGGAGGGCTATCTGACCCGCGACGGCTCCCTGCTCTCCCACACCCCGGCGGGCGAACGCGAGGCCACGGTCATCGGCGACGCCTGGGGCAAGTGGCTGGAGGAACGGGTGCAGCAGGACGTCGGCCGCCCGTCCGGCACCGACCTGCGAGCAGCGGTGGACACGATCGCCAAGCGCCTGCTGGTCGAGGACATGTCCACCGGACTGCCGCAGAAACAGCCGGAGTTGGCGTCGAGCAAGTCGACGTAGCAATCCGGACGGGCACCACCCCGTCCGCGCTCCCGTTCAGGGCGAGTTGGGCCCGTCGAGCCCCAACCGCCCCAGCACACCCGCCACATCGGCCACCGCACGCACCCCCTCCGGCAGCGGTGGCCGCCGTACGACCACCACGGGCAGGCCGAGTTCACGCGCGGCCGTCAGCTTGGCGGCGGTCGCCTCTCCCCCGCTGTCCTTCGTCACCAGTACGTCGATGCGGTGTTCCCGCAGCAGCGCGGTCTCGTCGGCGACGGCGAACGGCCCGCGGGCCAGCAGCACTTGGGTGTCCGGCGGCAAGGGCGGCTCGGGCAACTCCACTGACCTCACCAGGAAGTGACGGTCAGTCACCCCGGCGAAGGCCGACAGCCCGAGTCGTCCCGTGGTCAGGAACACCCGTCTCCCGAACCCCTGCAATGCCTCCGCCGCGTCCGCCAGGGACGCGACCAGGTGCCACCGATCCGCAGGTCCTGCGAGCCACCCCGGGCGGCGCAGCACCACCACCGGCACTCCGGTCGCCGCGCCGGCCCGCGCGGCGTTCTCGGTGATCGCGGCGGCGAAGGGATGCGTGGCGTCGACGACGGCGTCCACATGCTGCTCCCGCAGCCAGTCCGCCAGACCCTCCGACCCGCCGAACCCCCCGATCCGCACCTCCCCGTCCAGCTCCCCGGGCCGAGCTACCCGCCCCGCCAACGACGTCGTGACCCGCACGCCGACGCGCGCCACGAGCACACCGGCGAGTTCGCGGGCCTCGGTGGTGCCGCCGAGGATCAGGACGTGCGGGGACATGCGTGCGAGCGTACGAGGTCGTTCGCGGGGAGGCCGCACCGGGACGCTCGCGCGATCGGCCCGCCGAACACTATGAACAGAACGATCTCCGCCATGGCTCCCCCGCCCGCTCCCTATTTAGCATCGCCGCGCACGGCGCGACGCTGCGTCGGCGTTGGACGAGGAGAGCCGCCTTGGACAGTTGGAGAACACGCGCACGGGATTGGCGTCGAGCGGGAGTCGTCGCCACCGCGACGGTCGCGCTCCTGGGGACCATCGGCGGAGCCCCGCCGGCCCGGGCGGCCGCCCCGCCGCCGGCGGTCGCGACCTGTCCGGCCGAACTGGTCGGCAAGGCCACCTGCTACACCGGCCAGGACAAGAACGGCGCCTTCTACGCCATCGCCGTCCCCAAGGACTGGAACGGCTCCCTCGTCGTCCACGCCCACGGCGGCCCCGACCTCGGCAACACCTCCGACCCGCAGCGCAGCGTCGACGACCTGACCCGCTGGTCGGTGATGGTCGAGGAGGGGTACGCCTGGGTCGGCTCGTCCTACCGGCGGGGCGGCTACGGCACCCGGATGGCGGCCGAGGACACCGAGAACTCACGCCAGTTGTTCGTCAAGGAGTTCGGCAAGCCCCGGCGGACCTATGTGCACGGCCAGTCGTGGGGCGGGGACGTCGCCGCCAAGGTCGTCGAGACGTACGGCAAGAAGCACGGGCGGTACGACGGGGCGCTGCTCACCAGCGGGGTCCTCGGGGGCGGGTCCCGGGGGTACGACTACCGCGTCGACCTGCGCGTGGTCTATCAGTACTACTGCCAGAACCACCCCCGTCCGACCGAGCCGCAGTACCCGCTCTGGCAGGGTCTGCGCGCCGACTCGACGATGACGTCCGCCGGGCTGCGCGCACGCCTCCAGGAGTGCACGGGATTCGAGTCGGCGCCCGCCGAGCGGACCGCGCTCCAGCAGCGGAACCTCGACGACATCCTCGCCGTCACGCGCCTGCCCGAGCGGACGCTGGAGTCGCATCTGCGGTTCGCGACGTTCACCTTCCGGGACATCGTCCACAACCGCCTCGGCGACCGGAACCCGTTCTCCAACCAGGGCGTCCGGTACACCGGTTCGCACGACGACAAGGCGCTGAACGCCGGTGTCGAGCGCTTCAGCGCGGACCCGACCGCCGTACGCGATCTGTCCTACGACAGTGACCTCACCGGCAAGATCTCCATCCCGGTGCTCACGATGCACGCGATCGACGACCCGACGGCGTTCGTGGAGCACGAGGCGGCCTACCGGGCGACGGTCGAGGGCGCCGGCCGGGAGCGGTACCTGGTGCAGACGTTCACGCACGAGTCGGAGCACAGCGCGCTGAGCGACTCCGAGTACGCCAACGACATCTCGGCGCTGGACCGTTGGGTGCGGACGGGCAAGCGGCCGACGGCCAAGTCGATCGCGGGTTCGTGTGCCGCCTTCGACCAGACTTATGCCACCGGCTGCTTCTACGACGCCGGGTACCACCCCGCCGCGTACGCCACGCGCGTGCGGCCGCGGCCGGGTGGGCTGCGCTGGCCCGCGATGACGGCGGCGCAGGAGAAGGCGTGGAGCAGGATCCCGGGGGTCGGGATCGCGCCCTAGATATGACATGCCAGTGGCCCCCGTGCACCTGCACGGGGGCCACTTCGTCTTCGTACGCTCGTCAGCCCTGGCGGGCCTTGAAGCGAGGGTCCTTCTTGTTGATCACGAACACCACGCCCTTGCGGCGGACCACCTGGGCGCCGGGCTTGTTCTTCAGTGAACGCAGGGACTTGCGTACCTTCATCGTTGTGCTCTCCTCGTCACACGCGCCGATTCGAGGTCGGCGCCGGGTCGCGGTCAGCTCTGGGCGGCCGTCGCCCGGCCGTAGCGGCGCTCGAAGCGCTCCACTCGTCCTGCGGTGTCCACGACCCGGGTGTTGCCGGTGTAGAAGGGGTGGGACGCCGAGGAGATCTCGACGTCGATCAGGGGGTACGTCCGACCGTCCTGCCACTCGATCGTCTTCGCCGAGTCGGCGGTGGAGCGGGTCAGGAACGTGACGTCCGCGGCACGGTCACGGAAGACGACGAGCCGGGTGTCGGGGTGGATGCGGGGCTTCATGGGATGTCCTTCCTGGGGCGCCGGGCGACGCGTCGGGCGGGGTGCTCGACGCGTCGCGCCTGTGGTGCGGCCGAGCCGGTGGTTCAGCGGGTCTCGCGGAACTCGACGTGCGCCGCGGCGACCGGGTCGTACTTGCGCAGGACCAGTCGGTCGGGGTCGTTCTGGCGGTTCTTGCGGGTCACGTAGGTGATGCCGGTTCCGGCCGTCGACCTCAGCGTGACCACGGGACGCGCCTTGCTGCGTGCCATGAAGTCCTCCCTTCGCCCACGCCACGGATCGCTGATCCGGGCATGTCAATCACAGCCTGTCCAACAACGCCTCCCCCCTTCGCATTCCCGAGCCGTCGGTGCAGGTCGAAGGGGGTGCCCGGGGGGAGAGACACCGGGTCAGCGCAGCAACAGTTGAAGCCCGCCGACGATCGTCGCCGCGATCACGAGTTGTTCGAAGAGTCGCTGGTTGATTCGGTTCACAGCCCATTTGCCGATCAACGCACCGGGCACGACGAACGCCACGAGCGCCGCGTCAAGGAGCAGCGAGTTGCCGTCGATCAGACCGAGACCGGCGCTGAAGGGCACCTTGGTGACGTTGACGATCAGGAAGAAGAACGCCGAGGTCCCGAGGAAGCCCAGCTTCCGGAAGCCCGCGGAGAGCAGGTACATCGACATCACCGGACCGCCCGCGTTGGCGACCATCGTGGTGAAGCCGCCGAGCACGCCGTACGAGCGGGCCTTGATCCGGCCGGACCTGGTGGCCACCGAGTCGGGTTCCGCGTCGGCCTCCGCGGTGCGCCGCCGCCAGAGCGTCACGCCCGCCATCAGCAGCAGGATCGCCCCGATCGACGTCCGTACGATCTGGTCGTCGGCCCAGATCAGGAACACCGTCCCGGCCACCACGCCCGCCGCGACCGCCGGGAACAGCCGCCACAGCGTCGGCCAGTGCGCGTGCCGCCGGTAGGTCAGCACCGCGAGCACATCGCCGGCGATGAGGATCGGCAGGAGTACGCCGGTGGAGGCGCGGGCGGGCAGGACCGCCGCGAAGATCGCGAGGCTCACCGTGTTGGCCCCGCTCACCGCGGTCTTCGAGAAGCCGACGAGGAGAGCGGCCGCGGCGAGGGCGGCGAACTCCCAGCCGGTTATGTGCCAGAGCGTCATCGTGTCCATGCGAACACCGATGCTATGCGCACGTATCCGGCCGCCGTAAGGAGCGTCTCGCGGGTTGGTCCGTACCGGTGGCCGTTTAACTAGCCAGTATTGGGCTGTGGACGTCCGTTCCACCTCTGAGAAGATCCCCTCGGGAGCTTCGCCGACGCAGCTGGAGGAGACATGGCCGACGTCCGCGAACACGTCCTGGACGGCGTCAAGGGCAGGATCGTCGTCACCGAGTGGGCCGCAGAGCGCCCTCGGTACCTCGCCCTCGTGCTGCACGGGTACGGCGAGCACATGGGGCGGTACGAGGAACTGGCCGGGGTGCTGGTGCGGCACGGGGCCGCCGTGTTCGGACCCGATCACGCCGGACACGGCAGGTCGGCGGGCGAGCGGGTGCTGATCGAGGACTTCGAGGACGTGGTCACCGACGCGCACGCCGTGGCGGACCTGGCCCGGTCCGCGTACCCCGGCGTCCCCCTCGTCCTGGTCGGGCACTCCATGGGCGGCCTGATCGCGGCCCGCTACACCCAGCGGTACGGCGACGAGCTCGCCGCGCTCGTGCTGTCCGGTCCGGTGATCGGCGACTGGCCGCTGCCGGAGCGGCTGCTGGCCCACGAGGAGATCCCCGACACGCCGATCAACCCGGCGGCGCTCTCCCGTGATCCCGCGGTCGGCGCGGCGTACGCGGCGGATCCGCTGGTCTGGCACGGGCCGATGAAGCGGCCCACGGTGGAGGCGTTCGCGCGCACCCTGGAGACCGTGTCGAAGAGCGGTGCGGTGGGCCGCCTTCCGCTGCTGTGGCTGCACGGGGACGACGACCGGCTGGTCCCGCTCGCCGGGAGCCGCGTCGGTGTCGAGGAGCTGCGGGGTCTCGGGCTGCTCACCTCGCGGGTCTACGCCGGCGCCCGGCACGAGGTCTTCCACGAGACGAACCGGGCGGACGTCTTCGCCGACCTGACCCGTTTCCTGGACGGCGTCCTCGCCCCGCGCTGACCTTGCCGCGTTTGCGCCGATTCGCTCCGGGCACCCGCTGCGGGACACACGCGATGAAGGAGAGGCCCGTATGACTGTCGTCAAGAGCGCACTTCCCGAACCGGCCCGCGGGATCGCCGGGGACGCCCTGCAAGGCACCCTCGTGGATCTGCTCGGGCTCTCCCTGATCGGGAAGCAGGCGCACTGGAACGTCGTGGGCCCGCGGTTCCGCTCGATCCATCTGCAGCTGGACGAGGTGGTCGACACGGCCCGCTCGTACGCCGACACGGTGGCGGAGCGGGCGGCCGCGCTCGGGGTGTCACCGGACGGCCGGCCCGAGACGATCGCGGCCGCGTTCACGCTGCCGAGCCCGAAGGACGGCTGGCAGCAGGACACCGAGGTCGTGGAAGTGATGGTGGCATCGCTGGGGGCCGCGATCGGCCGACTGCGCGAGCGCATCGCCGCGACCGACGAGCCCGACCCGGTCACCCAGGACCTGCTGATCTCGATCACCGCCGACCTGGAGAAGCAGCGGTGGATGTTCGAGGCGGAGAACTGGCCGCGCGACAACTGACCGACCGGCCCGCCTTGTTGGCCGTCCCGATCTGTCGGGTGGCCCGTCCTGCTGGGTGGCCCGTCCTGTTGGGGTGACCTCAGGTGCTCACCCCAACAGCCAACCCCCGTCCACGCTCAACTCCACCGCGTTGACCGACCGGTTGCGCAGCAGGAAGTCCGTGGCGTCCACCACGTCGGCCAACGTGGCCAGTCGACCGGTCGGGGTCGCGGCGCGCGGACCGGCCAGGACCTCCTCCGGCTTCGCCCGCCAGTAGGGGCTGTCTCCCACGACACCCGGGTGGACGGCGTTGACGCGGATCGGGGCGAGTTCGACGGCGAGGGTGTGCACCAGGCCCCGTATCCCCGCGTTGACGGTCGCCACGGTCGTCGCGCCGGGGTAGGGGCGTTCCTTCGCCTGGCCGCCGAAGAGGACGATCGCGCCCTCGTCGTCCATGCGCGGGCGCATCACGTGCACGACCTCGGTGTAGCCGACGAGTTTGAGCGTGACGAGGTGCAGGGCGGCGGCGATGTCGTAATCGGTGACCCGGTTCTCGTCGCGGGAGACACCGGCGAGGACGAGGTGGTCGACGTGTCTGACGTCGGCCAACGCGCCCGCGATCCCCTCCGGTTGGGCCAGGTCGAGCGCGAGGCCGCGGGCGCCGATCTCCTTGGCGACCGTGCCGGCGCGGTGGGTGTCACGGCCGGTGAGGACGACCTCGTCGCCCCGCTCCGCGCGGACCCGGGCGAACTCGCGGCCGATCCCGGACGTGCCGCCGACGACCAGAACACTGCTCATGGATCCAGGATCTCCTTCAGGTAGTCCCAGTCACGGGTGAAACGGTAGGAGTGGCGGGACGGCGGCTGCGGTGCCTGGGTCTCCAGCCAACGCAGCGGCCCCTGGCCCGAGTTGGCGAAGCCGTGCACGCAACCGGCGCCCGCCCAGGCGCAGTCGCCGGGCCCGAGCCGGTACCGCTCGCCGTCGAAGACCGCCTCCGCCTCGCCCTCCAGGAACAGGTACGTCTCCTCGAAGGGGTGGTCGTGGCTGCCGGCGATCCCGTCGGGCGCGTACTGCACCATGAACATCGTCGAGGCGACCGCGCCGAGTTCGCCGTCGACCAACATCTTCACCGTGATGCCGCTGTAGACGAGCAGGGCGGTTCGCATGCTGGCGGAGACCGCGAGGAGGTCCTGGGACTGCTTGCCCGGGTCCATCTGCGCCGGTTCGAAGTGGCCGAAGGAACGGGTGCGCGGGTCGCGGACGTCGATGCGGACGGGGTCGCGGGCGGGCAGCGCGGGCACGGGCCGGGTGTCGTGGCCGTAGCGCGCCCGCGGGACCGGGGCCAGCATGTCGGCCCAGCGTGCGACCGTGTCCCCGGCGCCGCGCCAGGCGTGCGGGACACCGGTCGGCAGGAGCCCGTAGTCGCCCTCTTCGAGGAGGTACGAGCTCTCGGGCACGTCCAGGATCACGGTCCCGTCGAGCACGTGGAAGCTCTCCTCGTACGAGTGCACATGCGCCGACACCCCGCCGTCCGGCCGGAGTTGGCAGACGCCGAAGCCGGTGTGGACGCTCCCGTCGTCCTCGCCGACCAGTGCGCGTCGCCGGTATCCGTGGGCGTCGTAAGGGAGTTCGGGCAGGTCGGCGGCCCTGCGCACGAGATGCCTGGTCATGCGGTCCGCTTCGCCTCCTTCGCCGCGAGGAGGCGGTCACGGGACTCCTCGACGAGCCTGCGGGCGCGGGCGACGTCGGCCGTGAGCTTTCCGTCGCGCTTGTGGACCACGCCGTCGACGATGACGGTCTCGACGTTGGACACGTCGGCCGACAGGGTCACCGCGGTGACCGCGTCGTGCAGCGGGGCGACGTTCAGCGCGGTGGCGTCGATCGCGACGACGTCGGCGCGCTTGCCGGGAGTCAGGGAACCGGTGCGGTGTTCGAGGCCCGCGACATGCGCGCCGCTCAGCGTCGCCGCCTCCAGCATCTGACGCGCCGTCAACATCGTGTCGGGTACCGGCACATCGGCCTGCCAGCTCGCGGCGTTGACGCGCGCCCGCTCGGCACCGAAGGCCGCGCGGATCTGGGTGAACATGTCGCCGGGCACGGTGGTCACGACGTCGATGCTCAGCGAGGGCCGCAGCCCGTACTCGATCGCCTTCATCACCGGCGGCCAGCCGTGCCCCATCTGCGTCTCCACCTGCGGCGCGATGGAGACCGTACCGCCGCTGTCGGCGACCATCCGCCACTCCTCCTCGCTGAGGTAGCAGCAGTGGACGTAGGTCGTGTCCGGGCCCAACAGCCCGAGTCCGTGGAGCTGTTGGACCATGCCGTAGCGCCCTGCCAGGCGGCCCATCGCCACGTGCACGGTGATCGGGATGTCGAGCTCGCGGGCCAGGGCCCATTCGGCGGTGACGACGTCGTTGACGCAGAAGCCGGGGCCGCGGGTGGCCAGGCCCATGGTCAACAGGCCGTCGTCGGACGGGAAGTGGGCGGCACGGATGCGGCGGACGTCGTCCCCGGGGATGGCGATCTTGCTCTCGAACCAGTAGTCGGCGAGGGAGGTGTTGGCGCTGCCGTACGCGTACTGGGCGCGGATGCCGGTCTCCGTGAGCGCCTCGATCGCGGCGTCCGGATGCTCGGGGGTGTTGTTGATGTGGGACCAGTCGACGAGGGTCGTGATGCCCGCGTTGAGGCACTCCAGGGTGCCGGCGAGGTTGGCCGCGTACACGTCGTCGGGGGTGTAGAGCGGGGCGAAGGTGTCGAGGATGTCGACGAAATAGTCGTCCAGCGTGGCGTCGGGGGCGACGCCCCGGATCGAGGCCTCCCAGGTGTGCCGGTGGGTGTCGACGAAACCGGGGATCAGGATGCGGCCGGTCATGTCGAGCATCTCGGCGTCGGCGCTGATCTCCCGCTGCACGGCGGTGATTTGGCCGTCCTCGATCAGGATGTCCCCCTCGGGCAGGTCCCCGATGGCGGGGTCCATGGAGACGATGTGGCCCGCGCGCAGGAGCAGTCGATCGGTCATCGCGCTTCCTCCCAGGGAAGGTCGGGGTTTTCTCAGTAGGCGGCGAGGTGGCGGACCGCCGCCACGACCTTGTCGACGGTGGGGATGACCCGCTCCTCCAGCGCGTCCGCGAACGGCAGCGGGACGCACTCCCCCGCCACCCGGCGCACCGGCGCGTCCAGCAGGCCGAACCCCTCGTCGGCGACGACCGACACGAGGGTGGCGCCCCAGCCGCCCTGGTACGGGTTCTCCTCGACGGTGACGAGCCGCGAGGTCCGGCTCAGGGAGGCGAGGACGGTGGTGGTGTCCAGGGGCACCAGACAGCGCAGGTCGACCACTTCGGCCTCGATGCCCTCGGCCGCGAGGAGTTCGGCGGCCGTCAGCGCCACCGGAACCATGGAGGCGAGGGCGACCAGGGTCACATCGGCGCCCTCGCGGACGACGGCGGCGCGGCCCAACTCGACGACGTGACCGGGTGGTGGAGGCGTTCCCTTGCTCGCGAGCAGCCCCTTGTGCTCGAAGAAGACGACCGGGTCGTCGCTGCGGATCGCCGCCGCCATCATGCCGACGACGTCGGCGGGCGTCGCCGGTGCCGCGATCTTCAACCCTGGGACGGTGAACGCCCAGTTCTCGGTGGCCTGCGAGTGCTGCGCGCCGAAGCCGAGGCCGCCGCCGTTGGCGGTGCGCACGACGAGCGGGACGGTGACCTGACCACCCGTCATGTACCGCACCTTGGGTATCTCGTTGGCGAGGTAGTCCCAGCAACAGGCCAGGAAGTCGGAGAACATGATCTCGGCGACCGGCCGCATCCCGGTCATCGCGGCCCCCATCGCCGCGCCCACGATGGCCTGTTCGGAGATCGGCGTGTCCCACACCCGCTCGGGCCCGAACTCCTCGAAGAGCCCGGCAGTCGTCTTGAACACCCCGCCCGCCGCCCCGATGTCCTCCCCCAGGCACACCACGGCCGGATCCCGTCGCATCTCCCGCGCGATGCCCTCGGCGACGGCCGCCCGGTAGGTGATCACGTCCGCCATGCCGCACCTCCGTCCGCCCATACGTCGGTGAGCGCGTCGCGCGGATCCGGCGCGGGCGCGTTCTTCGCCGCCTCGACCGCCCGCTCCACGACGTCACGCGCGCGGGCGTCGGCCTCGGCGACCGTCTCCTCGGACACGCCCAGCTCGACCAGCCGGCCGCGCGCGAGGTCCAACGGGTCGTGCTTGAGCCAGCGTTCGACCTCCTCGGCCGGTCGGTAGGCGGCCGGGTCGGCGCGGCTGTGCCCGAAGTGCCGGTAGGTCTCGGCCTCAAGGAGGGCGGGCCCGTCTCCTGCCCGGGCCCGCCGGGCGAGGCGGGCGACCGTGTCGCGGACGGCGACGACGTCGTTGCCGTCGACGGTCTCGCGGGGCAGTCCGTAGGCGGACGCCCGGTCGGCCGCGGGCCGGGCCACCGCGGTGACGTCGGCGATCGCGGTGTACTCCATGTAGAGGTTGTTCTCGCAGACGAACAGCACGGGCAGCTTCCATACGGCGGCCAGGTTGAGGGCCTCGTGGAAGGCGCCGATGTTGGTGGCGCCGTCACCGAAGAAGGCGACCGCGAGCTGTCCGGTGCCGCACAGTCGGGCCGACCAGGCCGCGCCGACCGCCATCGGGAGGTGGGCGCCGACGATCGCGTAGGAGCCGAGCATGCCGGTGGACGCCTTGGTGAGGTGCATGGAGCCGCCCTTGCCCCCGCACAACCCCGTGGCCCGGCTCATGAGTTCGGCCAGGCACTCTTCAGGGGTGGCGCCCCGGGCCATGGCGTGATGGTGGCCGCGGTAGGTCGCGAAGACGTAGTCGTCCTCGCGCAGAGCGGCACTCGCGCCGACCGCGATCGCCTCGTGTCCGGCGGCGAGATGGGTGGTGCCCTTGACCAGGCCGGACAGGAACAGGTCGTGGGCGGCCTTCTCGGTACGCCGGATGACGGCCATCTGCTCGTAGAGGGCGAGGAGTTCGGCCGCGTCCATCAGCGTGTCCCGTCCGCGAAGCCGGTGTTGAGGTGGGACTGTGCCTCACGCCGGGTGTTGAGCTCACCGCCGACGGTCCAGTACTTGCGGCCCGCGACCAGCAGTTCCTCCGCCGGGAACTTGGTGATGACCTCGCAGCCGTCGGCGGTGACGACCAACTCCTCCTCGATCCGGGCCGCGGACCAGCCGTCGGCGGCCGGCCAGTAGGTCTCCAGGGCGAACACCATGCCCTCCTGGAGGACTTCGGGGTGGTCGAGGGAGACGAGCCGGCTGAAGATGGGCTTCTCCCAGATCGACAGGCCGACCCCGTGGCCGTACTGGAGGGCGAAGGCCGCCGTCTCGTCGGCGAACCCGAACTCCTCGGCGCGCGGCCAGACTTGGACGATGTCGGCGGTGGTGGCGCCGGGCCTGACCAGGGCGATGGCCCGGTCCATGTACTCCCGGCAGCGGACGTACGCGTCGCGCTGGGCGCCGGAGGCGCTGCCGACGGCGAAAGTGCGGTAGTAGCAGGTGCGGTAGCCGAGGTGGCTGTGCAGGATGTCGAAGAAGGCGGGGTCGCCGGGGCGGATCAGGCGGTCGCTGTAGACGTGCGGGTGGGGTGAACAGCGTTCTCCCGAGATGGCGTTGACGCCTTCGACGTACTCGCTGCCGAGGTCGTAGAGGGTTTTGCTGACGAGTCCCACGCACTCGTTCTCGCGCACACCGGGCCGCAGAAAGCCGTACAGCTCCTCGTAGGCCGCGTCGACCATCGCGCAGGCCTGGGTGAGCAGGGAGATCTCGTCGCGGGTCTTGGTGCGGCGGGCCTCCAGGAAGACCTGCTGGCCGTCGACGACGTCGATGCCCTCGGCGCGCAAGGCGGCCAGCACGGGCATCTCGGCCACGTCGATGCCCAACGGCTCGCCCGCCAGGCCGTGTTCGCGCAGTTCGGCGGCGATCTTCGCGGCCACGTCCTCCGCGATGCCCGCGTCCGGGTGGAAGGCACCGCGCAGGGTGGAGATGCCGGCGCGGGCGCCGGTGGGCGGGCCGTCCTTGCCGTCGCTGTAGTCCAGCCACGGGTTGTAGAGCTGGTGGTGGCGGGCGGCGGAGCCGAAGTCCCAGACGATCGGCTCGCCGCCACGCACCAATAGGGCGAAGCGGATCAGCTTGTCGATCGCCCAGGTGCCGATGTGTGTGGCGGTCATGTAGCGGATGTTGGCGAAGTCGAAGCTGAGCACCGCGCCGAGCGACGAGCGGTTCAGCGAGTCGTGCAGCCGGGACAGCCGCTCCGTGCGGAGCCGGTCCAGGTCGATGCGCTCTTCCCAGTCGACGGCGTTGGGTCCGAATGTGCGGATCGTCATGGCGACCACCCCCGCTTCGGAGTGAACGACCGGGGCCGACGGGTGTCAAGTGTTACTGAACAGTTGGCCCGTGCTGCTGAACGGTTTGGCTGAACACGAACCAGACGCCCACGGCCGGTTCGGCGCCGTCGTTGCGGTAGCGGTGCGGGGTCGTGGACTCGAAACAGACGGCGTCGCCCGGACCCAGCGTGTACTCGTCGAAGCCGAGGGTCAGGACGAGTTCGCCGGAGGTCAGACACCCGTACTCGGTGCCCGCGTGCCGCATGAGGCCGCCCGAGCTGGAGGAGGAGCCGCCGGGCCGGTAGGTCACCTGGAGGAAGTCGACGTCCACGCCGGGCACATGGCCGAGCCGCTCCCACACCACGCCCGAGTCCAGCTCCAGCGTCTCCCGTTCACCCGGGGTGACCAGCGGGCCGATGCGCCGGCCGGGGTCGGCGGCGAAGGCGGCGAGGGCGTGCAGGACGGTGCCGGGGAGCGCGGAAGCCGTTGCCGAGGCGGGGACTTGAGTGGCCGCACCGATGTCGTCATGGCCGTCGAAGAGGGACTCCAGCGAGATCCCGAGCGCCGTGGTGATGGCGTACAGCGTGGCCACGGACGGCTGGCTCTTGCCGGTCTCGATCTGGGAGACCAGGCTCGCGGAGACGCCGATCTCGCGTGCCAGGGCGCGCAGGCTCATGCCCCTCGCCAGACGCGCGCGCCGGACACGGGCGCCGACGGGCGGCGGTGCGGCAGGAGACACGGCCACTCCCCTCAGGACCGAACGTGTGCAGCTCCATTGAACAGTACGCGCGCGATCGTGCGCAGAACTCCGTTGTCGTTGTTGGACGGCGCTATGTAGCGGGCCCTGGCGACGACGTCCGGGTGGGCGTTGGCCATCGCGAAGGACCAGTCGGCGGCGTCGAGCATCTCCAGGTCGTTGAGGTAGTCCCCGAAGACCATGGTCTGCGCGGGCGTGATGCCCAGTTCGCGCTGGAGGCCGCGCAGGGCGGCGCCCTTGTTGGCGGTGGGGTTCATGACGTCGGCCCAGTGCTCGCCCGAGACGACGACCTGGTGGGTCGTGGCGAACGGGGCGAGAGCCGGAGCGGTGGTCCGCTCGGCGGAGCCGAAGTCGTAGAGAGCGACCTTGAGGACGTCGTCGTCGATCACGGTGGCGTCCTCGACGACCTGGTTCTGGACGTAGTACCTGCGCACCTCGCCCAGGAACGCCTCGTCGGTCCGCTCGACGTACGCGGACCGCTTGCCGCAGATCACGGCTCCTACGTCCACGCCGTCGGCCACCGACTGCCGTACCGTCCGCACCAGTTCGGCGACCACGCCGGGTGCCAGCGGGTCCGAGCTGAGCTCCACGCCGTCGCGCACGACATAGGTGCCGTTCTCGGCGATGAACGCCATGCCCTCGGACACCTCGGCGAACTCCCGCGCCAGCGTGGCGTATTGGCGGCCGCTCGCCGGACTGAACAGCACCCCGCGCCGACGCAGCTCGGCCAGCGTCTCCCAGAGGCCGGGCGGGATCCGCTTGGCGTCGTCCAGGAGCGTGCCGTCCATGTCGGAGACGATCAGCCGGATGTCCGCGGGGCCGGTGGGGAGGTCGGTGACGAGGTGTGCGGGGGCGGAGGACATGACCTGCTTCCGGTGGGCGTGGACGGCGTCGCCGCCCGCTCCGGACGGCGCTTCCACCCTACGTGAGCCGGTCGAAGCCCAGGTCAGCCGCCCGAACGGATGAGTCCGGTCAGATACCGCCACAGCGAGGACCGGCGCTTGGCGCTCTGCTCGGGACCCTCGGACGCGTCCGGTGCGTCCGATACGTCTTGGGTGAGCGAGACGCCCGCCATGCGCGGCGGCGGGTAAGAGGTGACCGGCGCGGACAGCTCGTAGCGGACCGGCAGGGAGCGCAGGCCGCGCATGAACGGCGAGGAGCGCCAGGGCAGTTGATCGACGGGGAGGGCGAGTTCGAGGTGCGAGAACCGCTCGAAGAGCCGGCCGACGCCGGCCGCCGCGATCGTCGAGGCCAGCTCGCGGGCGGGGCACTGGCGGCGGCCCGCGCCCCAGGACAGGTGGGCGCGGCTGCTGATGGTGGAGGTGCCGGGTGCCGTCCGGTCGGCGAAGAGGGGGTCGGCGTGCGCGGCGGCGGAGGAGACCCACACGGGGTCACCGGCGTGGATGGTGTACCGGCCGAGCACGGTGTCCGCGGCGGCGAACCTCGGGACGAAGTTGACCAGCGGGGGCTTGCGCATGACCACGCGGTTCATGGTCTCCCGCACCATCCCGGCAGACAGCGCGGTGCGCACCCCGCCGTCGGCGTCCCCGGAGATGACCTCGACCACGGTGTTGGAGATGAGGATGCCGACGTGGTCGGAGGTCATGCCGAGCAGCATGAACAGCTCACGGGCCAGCTCGTCGACCGAGAGGTCGGGGTGGGCGGCCACCAGGTGGGAGGGGAAGTCGTCCGCGGGCTTCGCGATCTTCGAGGCGGCCAGTTCCTTCAGCGTGTGCAGCAGCCGGTCGAGGGCCGGTTCCGCGTCAGGGCCCGCGTCGAGCACCCGCCACATGTCCATCAGGGCGTCGTCGCCCTGGGAGCCGGGGAAACCGAGCAGATGGCTCGCCGCCATCAGCGGGAGCGGCCGGGAGAACTGGGCGGACAGGTCGGCCGCACCCGTGACACCGCCCTGCCCGAGCAGGCTGATCAGTTCGTCGGCGTAACCGGTGACGGCCGCCTTCAGCCGCTTCGCCTGCGGGTTGCGCGGGTCCTGGAAGGGCCGCAGCGCGGTGTCCCAGGCGGTGCGCAGCGCCGGGTAGCCGGGGCCGCCCTGGATCAGTACGTGGTTGACCTCCAGGGACGGGCCGAGCGGCCAGTCGGCGGGCACCCGGCCCTCCGTACGGGCCCGCCAGTTCTCCAGGCCCTTCGGCCAGCCGGCGTCGTCCTGGAGCACCTGGAGCGACTCGCGGTAGCCCAGCACCAGCCAGGCGGGCACGCCCAGCAGGTCGACCGGTGCCACCGGTCCGTGCCGGTCGCGCAGCCGCTCGTAGACGAGCGCGGGCCGGGTCTCGTAGTCCCGGGTCAGCAGGGGTTCGCGGGCCAGGGCCTCCAGTCGCGGACGGTCGGACACCGCGCCCCCTTCGTCGACCAGGTGGATCTCCATGCGTCAGCCGCCCCCTTCGACACCGCCGGCCTGCGGACGCGGGGGACGTTACCCCAGAAGTCCCACGTGTCACCGAGCGGGGGTACTGACCGGTAGCCGATCGTGATGTCGCCAACCCGCCGTCGGCGGACGGGGATTGACGGACCGGACGACAGGGTCCGGCGGACGGCTCGGGCAACGTGTTCGAGGCACGCGGTGACCTGCGCCGACGACCGCTCGGGCGTCACCCGTACGGGCCAGTGCGCTGGTGGGCCGGTGGGCCCGGTGGTGCGCTGAGGGGAGACCCGATCCTTCCAGGAGGCACCCGCCATGACCCGTCGTGCGTCCCGCCCCGTCCGTGTGTGCGCCGCCGCGCTGGCCGTGGGCACGCTGCTGACCACCGCGGCCTGCTCGGACGACGGCGACGGCGGCTCCACCGCTGCGGACGTCGCCGCCTCGTCCGTCACCGACGAGGCCCGCGCCGCCTCCCCGCTCGCCGCGCGGACGTCCGCCGCGCCGGCCCGGCTGACCGAGGCCGGGGCGCGGGCCGCGCTGATCACGGAGGCGGACATCGAGGACGCCTGGACGAAGGTCGACGACGCGGCGACCTGGCGGGAGAAGCTGCTGGTCGGCAAGGTCGACGTGGCCGGCTTCCTCACCGCGAGGACGAACGCGGCCGACTGCCAGAAACTCCTCGACGGCCTCTACGACGACGATCTGCTCGGCAAGCCCGCGGGCGCCTCCGCCCTCACCGGCTTCGAACAGGGCGACTCCCGTCTCCTCTACCAGGTCGCCGCCTACGACCGGGCCCCGCTGGCCGCCTCCCTGACCTGGCTGGGGACCCTGCCGGACAAGTGCGACCAGTTCACCGCGACGGACACCAAGGACGGGAAGCGGACGGTCCAGGTGATCGAGACCTCCGTGCCGAAGGAGGGCGACGCCCGGCAGGGGCTGCGCGTGACCGTGCAGGGCACCGTGAACGGCACGGCCACCACGCTCACCCTGGACGTCATGGCCGTACGCGTCGGCGACGACGCGATCACCGTCACCGCGGGCGGTCTCGACGGCGACGAGTCCGACTCCGCCGAGCAGGCCGTGAAGGAGGGCACGCCGCGCCTGAAGGACGTCCTGGCGGGGAAGACGCCCGCCGCGGACCCGGGCAACGACGACTGAGAACGCTCCCCCCTGTTCCCCTCAACCCCCTGCACCCCGATTCCCGGGACACGGTGATCACCGCGCGGCACAATGGCGACGAAGGCCGCAGGCGGTGCGAGGAGGAGCAGAGTCGTGAGTGAGAGCCACACCCCCTCGGGCGGATCGGCCAGGCTCAACACCGCTGTGGCGCACAACGCGCGCGTCTGGAACTACTGGATCGGCGGCAAGGACAACTACGCGGTCGACCAGCAGGTCGGCGAGCACGTCGCCGGGATGTTCCCGATCATCCGGGAGATCGCCCGCGCGGACCGCTGGTTCCTGGGCCGGGCGGTGCGGTTCCTGACCGAGGAGCGCGGGGTACGGCAGTTCCTCGACATCGGCACGGGGCTGCCGACCGCCGACAACACGCACGAGATCGCCCAGCGGATCGCGCCCGAGTCGCGGATCGTCTACGTCGACAACGACCCCATCGTGCTCGCCCACGCCCGCACCCTGCTGACCGGCACCGACCAGGGCGGCATCGACTACATCGACGCCGACGTGCACGACCCGGAGGCGATCCTCGAACGCGCCGCCGGGACCCTGGACTTCACCGAGCCCGTCGCCGTGATGATGCTCGGCATCCTGAACTTCGTCCTCGACACCGAGAAGGCCCGGGACATCGCCCGGCGGATCATGGCCACGGTCCCCGCCGGCAGCTACCTGGTCCTCACCCATCCCACCTTCGACGCCGAACTCGGCGGCGAGGGCCAGATCCCGGCGATGAAGTTCTGGAACGAGAACGCCACGCCGCCGATCACCGCCCGCAGCGGCACGGACATCGCCTCCTTCTTCGCGGGCCTCGACCTGCTGGAGCCGGGCCTGGTGTCCTGCTCGCGCTGGCGTCCCGAGGCCGACTCCCCGGCCGTGGTACCGCAGTTCGGCGCGATCGCCGTGAAACCCTGACGCGGGCCAGTACACCGGCCGAACCGTCGAGGAGAACGTATGACCACCCTTGCCGATCCCGTCCCCGGCGGACGCCCGGGCGACGTCGAGCGGGCCACCGCGCTGAGCGACGAACTGGCCGAGGGCGGGGTGCACGGGATCGTCCTCGCCTACGTCGACACCGCGGGCATCGGCCGGGTTAAGACGGTCCCGACAGCGAAGCTCGCCTCCGCCGCGGCCTGGGGCGTGGGCATGTCGCCCGTGTTCGACACGTTCCTCGCGAACGACTCGATCGTCACCACCGACGTCCTCGGCTCCCCCGACGGCGATCTGCGCATGTACCCCGACCTCGACCGACTCACTGTCCTGGCCGGGCAGCCCGGTTGGGCGTGGGCACCGGTGGACCGCCACGGCGGTCCGCAGCTCACGCCCGTGCGCGCTCACGACCACCGCGTCGTCCCAGGTCAGCCCGAGCCGCGCGAACGCGGTGGCGACGGACGAGA
>NZ_JBSFLV010000046.1:0-70826 GCF_053599215.1 Streptomyces sp. NPDC001002
GTAGGAGACCTTCCTGCTCCGAACCCGTCAGCTAACCCGGTAGGCGAGAAGGAAGGAAAGGACCACCCAGTACATGGCGTTCACCTGCGCCACCGGGAAGCACCGTCGTCCCAGCCGCATGAAGCGCACCACCGCCCGCGCGGCGGGCGTCGCGGCACTCGCCACCACCGGCGTCGTCGGCACCCTGGCCGCTCCGGCGCTCGCCGCGGACAACTCCGCGGAGAACGCCGTCGAGCAGACCGGTTTCACCCCCGTCATCACCATCGGCGACACGATCGCCGCCAAGATCGACGCCCAGGCCGACGCCCAGAAGGAGGCGGCCGAACAGGCCGCCCTCAAGAAGGCCGCGGCCGAGGCGGCACGCAAGAAGGCCGCCGCCCGGGCCAAGGAGGAACGCGAGGCCAAGGAGCGTGCCGCCCGCGCCGCCGAGCGCAAGCGCCTCAACACCTTCGTCGCGCCGATCTCGAACTCGTACGTCTCGACGGGTTACAAGAGCGGCGGCTCGCTGTGGTCCTCCGGCAGCCACACCGGCATCGACTTCCACGCGGCCAGCGGCACGACCGTCCACGCGGTCGGCTCCGGCACGGTCGTGGAGACCGGCTGGGGCGGCTCCTACGGCAACCAGATAGTGATCAAGATGAACGACGGGACGTACACCCAGTACGGTCACCTGTCGTCCATCGGGGTCTCGGTGGGCCAGACGGTCACCCCGGGGCAGCAGATAGGCCTCTCCGGCGCGACCGGCAACGTCACCGGGCCGCATCTGCACTTCGAGGCCCGCACGACCCCCGAGTACGGCTCGGACATCGACCCCGTCGCCTACCTGCGTTCGCATGGCGTGAACGTCTGACGACGGACCGCGAGATCTTCTTCAGCCCCGGCTCCCCGAGCCGGGGCTTTCGGTCTTTCTGTCCGCCCACTGTCCAAAAAATATCCATCGATTCCGGCCCCCCGTCGGAAATTCCAGCCGATTGCAATAGAGTCACTGAACACACGTCAACCGGCGACGTTTCACGGGGATTAAGACGGAGGTCGGACATGCGTATTCCGGCGCACTCGGTGTGCACGGCCATCCGGGACGACATCGTCGCCGGTGTCTACGAGCGCGGCGGCCGGCTCACCGAGGAACTCCTGGCGCGACGCTACGGCGTCTCGCGCGTCCCCGTCCGTGAGGCCCTGCGTACGCTGGAGGCGGAGGGCTTCGTGGTGACCCGGCGGCACGCGGGCGCGTGCGTCGCGGAACCGACCGAGCAGGAGGCCGCCGACCTCCTGGAGATGCGCATGCTGCTGGAGCCGCTCGGCGCCTCCCGGGCCGCCCAGCGGCGCACCGAGGCCCACCTCAAGGTGCTGCGCGGCCTGGTCAGGCTGGGCCAGGAGCGCGCCAGGCGGGGCAACAGCGAGGATCTGCGCTCCCTGGGGGGCTGGTTCCACGAGACGCTCGCCCAGGCCTCCGGCAGCCACGCGCTGACCTCGACGCTGACCCAGCTGCGCCACAAGATCGCCTGGATGTACGCCGTGGAGGCGCCGGCCAACCCCGCGGAGTCCTGGGCGGAGCACGGCGCGATCGTCGACGCCGTTGCGCGCGGGGACGCCGAGCGTGCCCGGGCGATCACCGCCCTGCACACCGAGCACTCGACGAGCTCGCACCGGCTGCGCTTCGGTGGCGGGGAGCGCGCGGAGCGTGTGAGGAACTCGCAACATCCCGTAAACATGTCGGGTGTGCGGCATTAACACAGGCGCCGTATACAAAGAGAAGGTAATTCCAGGGGGATTATTTTTGCTGCCCGAATCCGGGAAATTCGAAGGGCTCGCCCGGTAATTCGGGCGAGCCCTTCGGAGTTGTGGGACGGCAGCGTCGACGTGACGCGTGCATATCCCTCAATTCGATTTTCAGACGGTCTCGGGAAGCTCCTCGAGCCCCTCGGCGACCAGCTTCGCCAGCCGGTCGAGCGCGGCGTCCGCGCCCTCGGCCTCGGAAGCGAGGACGATCTCCTCGCCGCCCTGGGCGCCCAGGCCCAGCACGGCGAGCATGGAGGCCGCGTTGACGGGGTTGCCGTCGGACTTGGCGATCGTCACCGGGACGCCTGTGGCCGTGGCGGCTCGGACGAAGATGGAAGCGGGGCGGGCGTGGAGGCCCTCGGCCCAGCCGACGTTGACGCGGCGCTCAGCCATGTGATGCTGCCCTTCAGTGTCTCAGGTTGTCTAGACCATATTGTCTAGACCAGTTTTCCATAGCGTGTCGTGGGGCCGCGGCCTCGGCCCCACTCACACCCTTCCACCGTCCCCGGCGGACAGGCGTGTTCCCCACAGACTGCCTCGCGCCGTTGTCATACGCGAGCCGTACGCTGGGGCCCATGCAGACCTCGTCGGACCGGCACGAGTACCCCGCCCACTGGGAAGCCGACGTCGTGCTGCGCGACGGCGGCACCGCACGCGTCCGCCCCATCACCGTCGACGACGCGGACCGCCTGGTCAGCTTCTACGAGCAGGTGTCGGACGAGTCGAAGTACTACCGCTTCTTCGCGCCCTACCCGCGTCTGTCCGCGAAGGACGTCCACCGCTTCACGCACCACGACTTCGTGGACCGGGTGGGCCTCGCGGCCACGATCGGCGGCGAGTTCATCGCCACCGTACGCTATGACCGCATTGGTCCCGACGGCACGCCCGCGTCCGCTCCCGCCGACGAGGCCGAGGTCGCCTTCCTCGTCCAGGACGCCCACCAGGGACGCGGCGTGGCCTCCGCGCTCCTCGAACACATCGCCGCCGTCGCCCGCGAGCGCGGCATCCGCCGGTTCGCCGCCGAGGTGCTGCCCGCCAACAACAAGATGATCAAAGTCTTCATGGACGCCGGGTACACCCAGAAGCGCAGCTTCGAGGACGGCGTCGTCCGCCTGGAGTTCGACCTGGAGCCCACCGACCGCTCGCTCGCGGTCCAACGCGCGCGTGAACAGCGCGCGGAGGCACGGTCGGTGCGACGGCTCTTGGTGCCCGGCTCGGTCGCCGTGATCGGCACCGGCCGCACGCCCGGGGGAGTGGGCCGCAGCATCCTCGACAACATCAAGGAGGCCGGATTCACCGGCCGGCTGTACGCGGTGAACAAGGCCTTCCCCGACGACCTCAAGGAGCTCGACGGGATCGCCGCCCACCGCTCGGTGCGGGACATCGACGGACCCGTCGACCTCGCGGTCGTCGCCGTACCGGCCGACCACGTACCCGAGATCGTCACCGAGTGCGGCGAACACGGCGTACAGGGACTGGTCGTCGTCTCCGCCGGATACGCCGAGAGCGGGCCCGAGGGACGCGACCGCCAGCGCGAACTCGTCCGCCACGCGCGCACGTACGGCATGCGCATCATCGGACCGAACGCCTTCGGGGTGATCAACACCGCCGAGGAGGTACGGCTCAACGCCTCCCTCGCCCCCGAGCTGCCCCGCCCCGGCCGCATCGGCCTGTTCGCCCAGTCCGGCGCCATCGGCATCGCCCTCCTCTCCCGCCTGCACCGACGCGGCGGCGGCGTCACCGGGGTCACCGGCGTCTCCACCTTCGTCTCGGCAGGCAACCGCGCGGACGTGTCCGGCAACGACGTCCTGCAGTACTGGTACGACGACCCGGACACCGACGTCGTCCTCATGTACCTGGAGTCGATCGGCAACCCGCGCAAGTTCACCCGCCTCGCCCGGCGCACCGCCGCCGCAAAGCCGCTGGTCGTCGTCCAGAGCGCCGGGTCCGCACCCCAGGGCCACGCCGTCCAGGCGACCCGGCTGCCGCACGCCACGGTGACCACGCTGCTCCGGCAGGCCGGCGTGATCCGCGTCGACACCATCACCGACCTCGTCGACAGCGGACTGCTGCTCGCCCGCCAACCCCTCCCAGCCGGACCCCGGGTGGCGATCCTCGGCAACTCCGAGTCGCTGGGCCTGCTGACCTACGACGCCTGCCTCTCCGAGGGGCTGCGCCCGCTGCGACCGCTGGACCTCACCACCGGGGCGACGGCCGGCGACTTCCACGCGGCGCTGCTGCGCGCGCTCGGGGACGACGCGTGCGACGCGGTCGTCGTCACCGCGATACCCGCCATCGGCGAGACCTCGGTCGCCGACGCCGAACTGGCCGAGGCGCTGCGCTCCGCCGCCGAACAGGTCCCCGGCAAGCCGGTCCTCGTCGTGCACGTGGAGCTGGGCGGCCTCGCCGAGGCGCTGTCGGCGGCGGTCGCCACCGCGCCCCAGGCCGAGACCAAGCCCTCAGGCGCCCGCAGGCTCCGCCCCTCGCAGCAACTGCCCCCGCCGGTACAGGCGTCGGAGACCGCGGCCCCCGACGCGCCCTCCCCTCGCCTCATCCCCGCCTACCCCGCCGCCGAGCGCGCGGTCCGCGCCCTGGGCGAGGCCGTGAAGTACGCGCAGTGGCGCCGCGAGGCCGCCGAGCCCGGCAAGGTGCCCGAGTACGAGGACATCGACGAGAAGGGCGCCGCCCAGCTCATCGACGGCATGCTCGCGCGCGGGCAGGGCCTCACCCTCGGCACCGAGGAGACCTGCGAGCTGCTCGGGCGGTACGGGATCCCCGTACGCAGGGCCCTCCCCGCGTTCACCGCGGACGACGCCGTCAAGGCAGCCGGCACCGTCGGCTACCCGGTCGCCCTCAAGGCCACCGCGCCCCACCTCAGGCACCGCGCCGACCTGGGCGGTGTCCGCCTGGACCTGGCGGACGAGGAGCAACTGCGGCGGGCGTACGCCGAGTTGACCGAGCTGTTCGGGAAGCCGGCGGAGCTGCGTCCGGTGGTGCAGGGGATGGCACCGCGCGGGGTCGACACCGTTGTACGGGCCGTCATCGACCCGGCGGCCGGGGCCGTGCTCTCCTTCGGGCTCGCGGGAGCCGCGTCCCAGCTGCTCGACGACATGGCGCACCGGCTGATCCCGGTCACCGACCGGGAGGCGACCTCCGTGGTGCGGTCGATCCGGACGGCACCGCTCCTGTTCGGCTGGCGCGGCTCCACCCCGGTCGACACGCCTGCGCTGGAGGAGCTGCTGCTGCGGGTGTCCCGGCTCGTCGACGATCACCCGGAGGTCGTCGCGGTCACCCTGGAGCCGGTCGTCGTCGCACCCCGTGGCCTGAGCGTTCTCGGCGCCACCGTCCGGCTGGCCCCGCCACCGGCCCGCGACGACCTCGGACCGCGCACGCTTCCCGTCTACTGAGACGGTCACGGAGACGGCCGTGACCGGTGCCTCCCAGTCAGTCCACCCCCGTAGGATGGACGTCATGGCCAAGACCAGTACGACGACCCAGGGGCTGCGAGCGGCGATCGAGCGCAGCGGCTACTACCCGGCCCTCGTGGCCGAGGCGGTGGAGGCCGCCCTGGGCGGCGAGCCCATCCGGTCGTACCTGGTCCACCAGGAGACGACGTTCGACCAGAACGAGGTGCGGCGGCATGTGACGGTGCTCGTCCTCACCGCCAACCGCTTTCTCGTCAGCCACACCGACGAGCAGGCCGCGGACAGCACCTCCCCGACGCCGTACGCGACGACGTCCACCGAGTCCGTGAAGCTCGGCCGGATCTCGTCGGTCGTGCTCAGCCGCGTGGTCGCCAACCCGGAGCAGTACACGCCGGGCCAGCTGCCGCGCGAGGTCGTCCTGACCATCGGCTGGGGCGCCGTCGCCCGCATCGACCTGGAGCCCGCCGCCTGCGGCGACCCCAACTGCGAGGCGGACCACGGCTACACGGGCAACTCGACGGCGGACGACCTCAGCCTGCGCGTCAGCGAGGCCGGGGACGGCCCGGACACCGTGCGGCAGACCCTCGCCTTCGCGCAGTCGCTCTCCGAGGCGACCGCGGACGTCACCCGCTGATGTCCCACCCCGCATCCTGGGACACCCACCCGGAACCACTCGCCGTCGACTCCGCCCCGCTGCCCGAGTACGGCAGCGGCTCCCTCGCCGACCTGCTGCCCACGCTCGCCGCGGGCATGTCCGTACCGGGCACCACCGCCGCGATCACCGAGCTGACCCCCGCCGACCGGAACTGCGTGTTCCTGATCGACGGCCTCGGCTGGGAGCAGCTCAGGGCGCACCCCGACGAGGCGCCCTACCTCACCTCGCTGCTCGGCAGCTCGCGCGGCGGCACCGGCCGCCCCCTGACCACCGGCTACCCGGCGACCACCGCGACCTCGCTGGCCTCCGTCGGCACCGGCCTGCCGCCCGGCGCGCACGGCCTGCCCGGGTACACCGTGCGCAATCCGGCGACCGGTGAGCTGATGAACCAGCTGCGCTGGCAGCCGTGGACCTCGCCGGCCGCCTGGCAGCCGTACCCCACCGTCTTCCAGCTCGCCGACGCCGCGGGCGTGCACGCGGCCCAGGTGTCCTCGCCCACCTTCCAGAACACCCCGCTGACCAAGGTCGCGCTCAGTGGCGGAACGTTTCACGGGCGGCTCACCGGCGAGGACCGCATGGACCTCGCGGCCGAGCAACTGGCCGTCGGCGACCGCTCGCTGGTCTACACGTACTACGCCGAACTCGACGGCGCGGGCCACCGCTTCGGCGTCGACTCCGACGCCTGGCGCGGCCAGCTCATGTACGTCGACCGGCTCGTCCAGCGCCTCGCCGAGCAACTCCCGCCGCGCAGCGCGCTGTACGTCACCGCCGACCACGGCATGGTCGACGTGCCCTTCGACGAGGACCACCGCATCGACTTCGACGCGGACTGGGAACTGCGCGCCGGGGTCGCCCTGCTGGGCGGCGAGGGCCGCGCACGGCACGTGTACGCGGTGCCGGGCGCCGCGAACGACGTCCTCACCTGCTGGCGCGAGGTGCTCGGCGAGCAGTTCTGGGTGGCGTCGCGGGACGAGGCGATCGCGGCGGGCTGGTTCGGGCCGAAGATCGACGAGCGGGTGTACGACCGCCTCGGTGACGTGATCGCGGCCGCGCGGGACGACGTACTGATCATCGCGACCGAGCGGGAGCCGAAGGAGTCGGCGATGGTCGGCAACCACGGCTCGATGACCCCCGCCGAACAGCTGATCCCGCTCGTGGAAGTACGCTCCTGACGGCGATCCACCCTGTCCCCCTGCCTGCCCGCCGAAAGGTGCTCAACCCCCCATGCCCGAGCTGGTGTTCTTCTCCGGAACGATGGACTGCGGGAAGTCGACCCTGGCGCTCCAGATCGAGCACAACCGCTCGGCGCGCGGGCTGGCCGGGATGATCTTCACCCGCGACGACCGCGCGGGCGAGGGCAAACTCTCCTCCCGCCTGGGCCTGGTCACGGACGCGGTGGAGGTCGAGGACGGCCAGGACCTGTACGCGTACCTCGTCGACCACCTCTCCCAGGGCGGCCGCGCGGACTACGTGATCGCCGACGAGGCCCAGTTCCTGGTCCCCGAACAGATCGACCAACTCGCGCGCGTGGTCGACGACCTCGGCCTCGACGTCTACGCCTTCGGCATCACCACGGACTTCCGCTCGAAGCTCTTCCCAGGCTCCCAACGCCTGGTCGAACTCGCCGACCGAGTAGAGGTCCTCCAGGTAGAGGCCCTCTGCTGGTGCGGCGCCCGAGCCACCCACAACGCCCGCACGATAGGCGGCGAGATGGTCGTGGAGGGCGCCCAGGTGGTAGTCGGAGACGTCAACCAGTCCGAAGCCATCGGCTACGAGGTCCTCTGCCGCCGCCACCACCGCCGCCGCATGACATCGGCAACAGCGAGAGCGGCAGCACTGTCACCGGACGTCCTGCCGGTGTCGTCCTCCTAAGGGACGGTCCATTCACCGACGTCGTCGGAGAAGCCGCTGTTCATGGCGAACTGGACGCTGACGACCCGGGATCCGTCGGCCACCTCGAACGTGATGAAGCCCAAGGCCGACTTGCCTGGCCTGATGGTGACGCTGCCAGGGAACTCCGGGCCGGCCGTCGTGTTGGCGACCGTCGATGTGAAGCGCTGGCCCGCCTTGTCGATCACGGTGGCTCCGTTGGACGGGGAGTCCTTGTAGACCGCGGTACCCGTGTTCTTGAGCCGGAACTGGACCGACACGTAGTGCTGTCCGGCGGAGGGTGTGAAGTCGCCCGGTCGTGCCGGATCGACGACCTTGCTCACTGTTACGTCGAGCATCTCGCCCGAATTGGTCCCCGAGAGGCTCACCTTGTCCCCGACCTTCGGCTCGGCCACTGGCGCCAGCGCCAGCGCCGGAACCGCCAACAGACACGTCAGCAACGGTGCGGTACGACCTCGCATCGCTCCTCCCGATGTGTGGAGCAGCAGATACCTACATGCTCCGCCCACATCGAGCCCCTGGCGAGCCGAGGGCTCAGCGCGGGACCTGGATCAAGGAGAAGCGGGCGCCCTCCGGGTCCGCAACCGTCGCCACCCGGCCGTGCGGGCTGTCCGTGGGGGGTGTCAGGACGTGGCCGCCCAAGTCCGTCAGGCGGGTGACCGAGGCGTCTGTGTCGGCGACCTCGAAGTACGTCATCCAGTGGGGGCCGCGGTCGCGGGGGAGGGCGTGGCCGACGCCGTGGATGCCGGCGACCGGGTGGCCGGCGAGGTTGAGGGTGACGTAGTCGAAGTCGGCGGGGCCGGTCGGTTCCGTCTCGTAGCCGAAGACCGTCTCGTAGAACTTGGTCACGCTCTCCGACTCGGCGGTGACCAGCTCGTTCCAGGCGGGGGTGCCGGGGACGCCCGTGATGGCGGTGCCGAGGTGGGCCGCCGCCTGCCAGATGCCGAAGACCGCGCCCGCGGGGTCCGAGCCGATCGCGAGGCGACCCGCCTCGGCCGCGTCCAAGGGACCCACCCCGATCGTGCCGCCGCACAGCCGGACCGTCTCGGCGGTCACGTCCACGTCGTCCGAGGCGAGGTACGGCGTCCAGGCGATCGGCAGATGGCGGTCGGGCGGCAACTGGCCGATGCCGGCCACCTCGTAACCGTCCAGCAAGGCACGCGCGTAGGGGCCCAGTTGGTGCGGGCCCGGCCGGAACTCCCAGCCGAACAGCGCTCCGTAGAACTCCTGGGTCGCGTCCATCCCGTGCACCATCAGGCTCACCCAGCAGGGTGTGCCGGGCGCGCGCAGATCGTGCGTCTCGCCGTTCGGGCCGGCCGACCCCCGTGCCTCGGTCATCGTCACTCTCTCCTCGACCCCTCGCGGTGGCCGTTCGCTTCCGCTCTCCGGATACCCCGAGCCGATGCTCGCACCACCCGTGCCGTCGCGCGCTCCGGGCGCGCCGTACCCCGGACTCCGTGCCCGGAGGATGCCCGACACGCGGTTTCTCGCCCGTTTCCGTGCGATTGCCGAAGGATGTCGATCAGCTGTACAGCATGTGCCCGAACCCGTACGCCTCGTGATCGGGTCTGCCCGGCGGAGCAGACTAGTCGGACATCGACGGCGCGGCCACCCCGTACGCAAGGATGGGGGCCATGAACGCCATCATCTCCGCATCCGAACTCACGAGCGACCTGGCCGGGCAGCGGCCGCCCGTCGTGCTCGACGTCCGCTGGCAGCTGAGCGTGGCCAAGGCGGCAGGTGAGCCGCCCTTCGACGGCCGCGCCGAGTACACAGCCGGCCATATCCCGGGCGCTGTCTACGTCGACCTCGACTCGGAGCTGGCCTCCGCCCCCGGCGACCGCGGCCGGCACCCGCTGCCCGACCCGGAGATCTTCGGCGCCGCGATGCGCCGGGCGGGCGTGTCCGCCGGGACGCCGGTGGTCGTGTACGACGGCGGACAGGGCTGGGCGGCCGCCCGTGCGTGGTGGTTGCTGCGCTGGACGGGTCACCCGGACGTGCGGGTCCTCGACGGCGGGTTGCCGTCCTGGGAGGGGTCGTTGGAGACGTCCGTGCCCACCCCGGCACCGGGCGACTTCGTCCCCGCGCCGGGTGCCTCGGGTCTGCTCGACGCCGACGAGGCCGCGGCGCTGGCCCGCTCCGGGGTGTTGTTCGACGCCCGCGCGGGGGAGCGGTACCGCGGCGAGGTCGAGCCGATCGACCGGGTCGGCGGCCACATCCCGGGAGCCGTCTCCGCGCCCACCAACGAGAACGTGACGCCCGACGGCCGCTTCCTGTCCGCCGAGGAACTGGCCGACCGCTTCAAGTCCCTTGGCGCGGCCGACGGTTCACCGGTCGGCGTCTACTGCGGCTCGGGCGTCTCGGGCGCGCACGAGGTGCTGGCCCTCGCGGTGGCCGGCATCCCGGCCGCGCTGTACGTGGGTTCGTGGTCGGAGTGGTCGGCCGACCCGTCCCGCCCGGTCGCCGTCGGCCCCGACCCGCAGTAGTTCGGGCAGGCATGAGGAAGAGGGCCGCCCAACCGGCGCGGCCCTCACCCTCGTACGAACTCGTACCGTTCCCGCTACTCCTGCTTCTTGCGGCGTGTCCCGAACACGATCTCGTCCCAGCTCGGGACCGCCGCGCGGCGGCCGGGGCGGACGCCGTCGGCCTCGGCCTGGCGGTCCGTGGCGCCGACGAGACGGTCGCGGTGGGCGCCGACCGAACGGGGCATCAGGACGTCCGCGTAGGCGGAACCGGCCGAGGCCGCGGGGGCCGGGGGTTCCTCCTCCGCGGGTTCGGCGGCGGGCTCCTCCACCGGAGGCTCGGGCGCCGGGCGCTCCGGGACGACCAGGTCGCCACGGAAGCTCGGTACCGCCTCCAACAGGCTGGTCAGCGAGTCCCGTTCGCTCGCCGCGCTGTCCTCGTCGGACTCGACCGGCGGTGCCGGCAGGCTCGGCCGCTCCAGCGCGCGGTCCAGTGGACGGTCGCGTGGCAGCCGGGCGATACGCGGCACGAACGGAAAGCTGGGCTCCGCCGCGGCGAGGTCCTCGGACTCGCCGATCAGCGAGCGCGCCTCCTCGTCGACGGCCTGGACGAGCCGCCGGGGCGGGTCGTAGGTCCAGCTCGCCGAGTGCGGTTCACCCGCGACCAGGTAGACCAGCAGGACTTCCCAGGTGCCGTCGTCGCGGCGCCAGGAGTCCCACTGCACGGTGTCCTTGTCGGCACCGCGCAGTGTCAGCCGTTCCTGGACGGCTTCGCCGAGTTGGGGACCGGCCGCGTTCTCGCCGGGCCGGCGGACAGGGGTCTTGCGAGCCCGCTCGGCCATGAACGCGCGCTCCGCGAGGACGGGGCCCTCGAAACGCCGTACACGGTCGACGGGGATGCCTGCGAGCTGGGCGACTTCTTCCGCGCTGGCACCGGCACGTATACGCGCCTGGATGTCGCGAGGACGGAGGTGGCTTTCGACTTCGATCTCGATCTGACCGAGGCGGGGACGATCGCCGCGGACAGCGGCACGGAGCCGCTCATCGATCGGAAGCGTGTACTCCGTTGAGTCGGCAGCCTTCAGCACCAGCCGTGTGCCGTCATTCGAGACGGCCACGACACGCAGTTCGGGCATGGGGACCTCCCGGGTGGTGCCTGCCGACGTCACGTGCGTCGCTGCTTCCGCTAGTCGAGTGTGGCCTGCCCGGGTGCAGCCTGCCACAACCTTGCCGAGTTGCCCGGCGTGTCGGGCACAGGCCCTGGAACGCCGTTATGGCACGGTTACCTATTCGCAACGCTAAGTGACCAACTCCGTCACCCTGTGCAACAAGCCCCCTCCGGGCGGTCCAGTAAGGCCGCGGACATCCTGGCGGGAGGCCGGGCCCAGGGCTCGCAACAGTACTCCATTTGGGCCACGTGCGTGGATTGGGACGCGGTCCAACTTCTCGCGAGAGGTGCGAGTTGGCCGCCCGTCACGCGGTTTCGGGATCTTGAAAGTGGCGTACTTCACGTAAACCCCCGAAACGGAACTATCGGTTTCGTCTGTACGTCCCTTTCTCGTGCAGTTGGTCGATCGCGGTCGATCAACGTTGATCAAGCAGCAATAGTCGATCAAGTACGGGAAAGGCAGGCAAGGAACCGGTATGCGTGAAAGGTCGGACGCCGAGGTCGTCGAGGTCGCGGACCCAGCAGTCGCGGAAGCCGCGGACGTCAAGAAGAAGCGGCTCGATCTGAGCGTCCCTCAAGTCGCGGGCAGCGCGGTGGCCGCCGTGGTGGCGGCCAAACTCGCCTCGTACTTCGGGGTCTACGGCACGATCCTGGGCGCCGGTCTGGTCAGCGTCGTCGCGACCTGCGGCGGCTCGGTCTTCCAGCACTTCTTCAGCCGCACCGGCGAACAGCTCCGGGAGGTCACCGTCGCGGACCGGCCCGGGCAGCGGTCGTCGCCCGCTCCCGGCGAGTTCACCGAGGGCACCGTCTACCGCGCGCGGGTGGGCAGTTGGAAGCGGCCGGTGGTCGCGGCCGCCCTGGTCTTCGGGGTGACCCTGACCGGCATCACCACCTATGAGCTGGTGTCCGGCAACAGCTTCAGCGGCGGCAAGGGCACCACCGTCAGCGACGCCGTCACCGGCCACGACCCCTCGACTTCGAAGTCCGGTGACGACTCGCCCACTTCGCCGTCGTCCTCGCCGACGCCGTCCACCACACCCGACGCCGGCACCCCTTCGGGTTCGAGCGGCACCTCTTCGGACGACAGCGGCACTTCGGCCACCGACCCGACGCCGACACCGAGCGCCTCGGACGGCGGCGGCACCCCGACGCCGACGCCCAGCGCGTCCGCTACGACCCCAACACCCGCCGCAAGTAGTCGTTCTGGAAGCGCCGATCCGGGTCAAGACGGTCCCGCAACGCCGTGAACTCGCCGAAGCGCGGGTAGACCCCGGCGAAGTACTCGGCGTCCCGGGTGTTCACCTTGCCCCAGTGCGGCCGGCCCTCGTGCGCGGTGAAGATGCGCTCGGCCTCGGTGAAGTACGCCTGGTAGGGCGTGCCCCGGAACATGTGCACGGCGATGTAGGCGCTGTCCCGGCCGGAGGCGGTGGACAGGGTGATGTCGTCGGCCGGGGCGGTGCGGACCTCGACCGGGTAGCTGATCCTGAACTTCGAACGCTCGACCATCGCCTTGAGTTCCCGCAGCGTGTCCACCAGCGCGGCACGCGGGATGGCGTACTCCATCTCGACGAACCGCACCCGACGGGTGGAGGTGAAGACCTTGTAAGGGATGTCCGTGTACGTCCGCGAGGACCAGGCCCGGGTGGAGATCTGGGCGATGGTCGGCACGGTCGAGGGCACCGCGCGGCCGAGCATGTTGGCCACCTGCCACAGGCCGTTGGCCACGAACTCGTCGTCGAACCAGCCCGCCAGCGGCTTCACCGGCTGCTCCGGGCCCGCGCTGCGGTTGTTGCGCTTGGTGTTGGTGGACGCCGTGTGCGGGAACCAGTAGAACTCGAAGTGCTCGTTCTCGGCCCAGAGTTCGTCGAAGCGGCCGGTGACCTCGTCGAAGGGCATCGGCTCCTCGCGGGCCGAGAGCAGGAAGACGGGCTCCACGGCGAAGGTGATCGCGGTGACGATCCCGAGGGCGCCGAGGCCGATGCGGGCCGCCGCGAAGACGTCCGGATTCTCCTTCTCGGAGCAGGTCAGCACCGAACCGTCCGCCGTGACCAGCTCAAGTCCCCTGATCTGGGCGGCGATCGAGCCCGACTCGCGGCCGCTGCCGTGGGTGCCGGTGCTGGTGGCGCCGGAGACCGTCTGCTCCATGATGTCGCCCATGTTGGTGAGCGACAGACCCTCGCGCGCGAGAGCCATGTTGAGTCTCTTGAGCGGGGTGCCCGCCTCGACCGTGACCGTCATGGCATCGCGATCAATGTTGCGGATGCCGGTCAACAGTTGAGGGCGGATCAACACACCGTCGGTGGCGGCGATCGAGGTGAAGGAGTGCCCGCTGCCGACGGCCTTCACCGTCAGCCCGTCCTCGGCGGCCTGCCGCACGGCCGCCGTCAGTTCCTCGACCGAGGCCGGCGTGACCTCCCGCGCGGGGCGGGCCGTGACCGTACCGCCCCAGTTACGCCACGTGCCGTTCTTCGCGCTCGCTGTGGTGCTCAACAACGGTGCCTCCCCGACCCGGTGCCGGTCTGCTGAGCCGGCGGTACCCGAGGAAACCGACCGCGACCGCGACGGCTCCGGCGACCACCGGAACCCCGTACCCCGCACGCGCGCCGGCCGCGTCGATCACCCAGCCGGCGACGGAGGAGCCGAGCGCGACCCCGACCGCCAGGCCGGTGCTCACCCAGGTCATGCCTTCGGTGAGCTTCGCGCGAGGTACGTGCTCTTCTATGAGGGACATCGTCGTGATCATCGTGGGTGCGATGGACAGGCCCGCAAGGAACAGCGCCACGGCCAGAAGCGGCAAGTTTCCGACCAGTAGGAGGGGGATCATACTCACGGCCATCGCGCATATGCCCAGCAGCCACCTGCGCGCGGGCGCTCCCCGGAAGCGCAGCAGCCCGAAGACGACGCCCGCGGAGCAGGAGCCCGCCGCGTAGAGGGCGAGCACCACGCTGGCCGCGCCCTTGTGGCCCCGCTCGTCGGCGAAGGCGACGGTGACCACGTCGACCGCCCCGAAGATCGCTCCGGTCGCCACGAACGTGGCCACCAGGACCTGGAGACCGGCCGCGCGCAGCGCCGAGCCGCCGCTGTCGGCGCCGCGCACGCGCGGGTGCGGCTCGGGCTCGGTGGCGCGCTGCGCGGTCAGCCAGAAGACGCCGAGCGCCAGGAAGCAGGCGGCGAGCAGCGGCCCGGCCTCCGGGAACCAGGCCGTGGACAGCCCGATGGAGATGATCGGCCCGAAGATGAAGCACACCTCGTCGACGACGGACTCGAAGGAGTACGCGGTGTGCAGCTGCGGGGTGCCCCGGTACACGGCCGCCCAGCGCGCGCGGACCATCGCGCCGAGGCTCGGGACCGAGCCGATGCCGGCGGCGCACACGAACAGCGTCCAGTCCGGCCACTCGAAGTGCGCGGCGAGCAGCAGCCCGGCCGAGGCGAGGAGCGCCGCCAGCGTCGCCGGCCGCAGCACGCGCCGCTGCCCGTGCTGGTCGACCAGCCGGGAGATCTGCGGCCCGATCGCGGCGGCGGACAGCGCGATGGTGGCCGACAGGGCGCCCGCGAGCCCGTACCTCCCGGTGAGCTGGGAGATCATCGTGACCACGCCGATGCCCATCATGGACAGCGGCATCCGGCCGAGCAGGCCCGCGGCGGCGAACCCCTTGGAGCCGGGGGCGGCGAACAGGGCGCGGTAGGGGCTGGGCACGGGGTCTCCGAAGGGGTACGGCCACGCGCGCGTACGGGGCGGCTCGGGCACGGCGTGGACGAAAGTGGCTCGGTAAGGCGCCGGTACCGGCTCCGTAAGGTGCCAACACGGCTCATACAGCTTACGAGTGAGGTCACCCTAATGCACCCGGTCGGACGGCCGGGAACCGGGACCGAACGCACCCGGGCCGGCGGTCGGGAACCGGGACCGACCGCACCCCCGCAGGCGGTCCGGAACCGGGACCGTCGTCCGACCTGCCCCCGTCGTCCCCCTGGCCGCTGCCGGGCTGTCGGAGCGGGGTGGCAGGATCGATGTCATGCCAGACGCGCTCGATGCCACTCCCTACGACGCCCTCCTCCTGCTCTCGTTCGGCGGCCCCGAAGGCCCGGACGAGGTGGTTCCGTTCCTGGAGAACGTGACGCGAGGGCGCGGCATCCCCACCGAACGCCTCAAGGAAGTCGGGCAGCACTACTTCCTGTTCGGCGGGGTCAGCCCGATCAACGACCAGAACCGCGCCCTGCTGGACGTCCTGCGCAAGGACTTCGCGGAACACGGCCTGGACCTGCCGATCCACTGGGGCAACCGCAACTGGGCCCCGTACCTGACCGACACCCTGCGCGAGATGGTCGCCGACGGCCGCCGCCGGATCCTGGTCCTGGCCACCAGCGCCTACGCCTCGTACTCGGGCTGCCGTCAGTACCGCGAGAACCTCGCCGACTCGCTGGCCGCCCTTCAGGCCGAGGGTCTGCCCCTGCCGAAGATCGACAAGCTCCGGCACTACTTCAACCACGAGGGCTTCCTGGAGCCCATGATCGAGGGCGTCCTGCGCTCCCTGGCCGACCTCCCCGAGGACGTCCGCGACGGCGCGCACCTCGCCTTCTCGACCCACTCGATCCCCGTCGCCGCGGCCGACACCTCCGGCCCGGTCGAGGACCACGGCGACGGCGGCGCGTACGTCGCCCAGCACCTGGACGTGGCCCGGCAGATCGCCGACGCGGTCCGCGACCGCACCGGCGTCGAGCACCCCTGGCAGCTCGTCTACCAGTCGCGCTCCGGTGCCCCGCACATCCCGTGGCTGGAGCCCGACATCTGCGACCACCTGGAGGAGCGGCACGCGGCCGGCGTCCCCGCGGTGGTCATCGCGCCCATCGGCTTCGTCTCCGACCACATGGAGGTCCTCTACGACCTCGACACGGAGGCCAAGGCGAAGGCCGAGGAACTGGGCCTGCCGATGCGCCGCTCGGCGACCGTCGGGGCCGACCCGCGGTTCGCCGCCGCAGTCCGTGACCTGGTCCTGGAGCGGGCGGCCGTGGAGCGCGGCCAGGAGGTCACGCCGTGCGCCCTGGGCGTCCTCGGCCCGAGCCGCAACCTCTGCCCCGCCGGCTGCTGCCCGGCCCGCGCCGCCCGCCCCGCCGCCGCGGGTGCCGACAGTCCGTACGCGTGAGGAGCCCCGTGACCGACGCCCCGTACCAGGAACTGCTGGAGCTGGCTCTGGAGGCCGCCCGCCGCGCCGGAGCGCTGCTGCGGGACGGCCGCCCGGCCGACCTCGCGGTGGCCGCCACCAAGTCCAGTCCCATCGACGTCGTCACCGAGATGGACATCGCCGCGGAGAAGCTGATCACCGACCTGATCTCCGCCCACCGCCCCGACGACGGCTTCCTCGGCGAGGAGGGCGCCTCCAGCGAGGGCACGAGCGGCGTCCGCTGGGTGATCGACCCGCTCGACGGCACGGTCAACTACCTGTACGGGCTGCCCACTTGGGCGGTCTCCATCGCCGCCGAGCAGGACGGCGAGACGGTCGTGGGCGTCGTCGCGGCCCCGATGCGCGGGGAGACGTACCACGCGGTCCGCGGCACCGGAGCGTGGGCCAGCGGCGCCTGGGAGGGCGAACGCAGGCTCACGTGCCGCCCCGCGCCGCCTCTCGACCAGGCACTGGTCTCCACGGGCTTCAACTACGTCACCGAGGTCCGCACCCACCAGGCCGACGTCGCCCACCGCCTGATCCCGCTCCTGCGCGACATCCGCCGCAGCGGCTCCGCGGCCGTCGACCTCTGCGACGTGGCCGCCGGCCGCCTGGACGGCTATTACGAACGCGGCCTGAACGCCTGGGACTACGGCGCCGGCGACCTGATCGCCCGAGAAGCGGGCGCCCTGACCGGCGGACGCCCCGGAGAGCGCCCCTCACGCACCCTGACCATCGCCGCCACCCCGGGCGTCTTCGAGCCCCTGCAACACCTCTTGGAGGACTTCGGCGCCTGGCACGACTGAGGGTCCGGGCAGAGAAACGGGGCCCGACGCTGGATTCGTCGGGCCCCGTCTCTTTCTGCGGTATGCCTACAAGCGAGCAGACGCTAAGCGCCGACCTCCACACCGTGCTCGGCGGCGAGGCGGCGCAGGTCGTCGAGTTCGCCCTGCTCCACCTCGACGAGGAAGTCGTCGCCCTCGTTGCGAGCCCGCGTCAGGTCGGACTCGGTCGTCCTTATGCGCTGCAGAAGTCCTGCGGTGAATGCGTCCATGCTGCGCCCCCTCGTCCTGGGTCGTGGGTCGATGGCACGGGGGTGTGCCGTTCGGAAGGGGCGATCACGTCTCCAACAGGTGCCCGGCACAGCCCGCGCCGGGCGGCGACGGTGCCGGACACCCACGTCCACTCTGCGGAAAGCGGATTGCGCCGTGCCGCATGGTGTTGCGGCACTAGCAGAGCGTGATCGCGGGGTATGAACGGTCCTCCCCGCGCTTCCTTCCACGGAAACCTCAACCGGCCGAGAAAATCCCGCATTCCCGAGTCTCACAACTGTCTTTCATCCACCGCTCACTCCGCCCTAACCCGCCGCCCGCCTGCCACCCGGCCGCCTTACAGCCGACTTATGGCCGAAAAGGGCAGGATGGAGGCACACAGTCATGGAGAACTCCGCCCGCGCCTGCCCTCAGGGGCGCTACGCGGGTGGACATCAGGAAGGACAAGCGACGTGCGCGTACTCGTCGTCGAGGACGAGCAACTGCTCGCCGATGCGGTGGCCACCGGACTGCGCCGAGAGGCCATGGCCGTGGACGTCGTGTACGACGGCGCGGCCGCCCTGGAGCGTATCGGTGTCAACGACTACGACGTGGTCGTCCTGGACCGAGACCTCCCGCTCGTGCACGGCGACGACGTCTGCCGCAAGATCGTCGAACTCGGCATGCCCACGCGCGTGCTGATGCTCACGGCCTCCGGTGACGTCAGCGACCGTGTGGAGGGCCTGGAGATCGGCGCCGACGACTACCTCCCCAAGCCCTTCGCGTTCAGCGAGCTCATCGCACGCGTGCGTGCCCTGGGCCGGCGCACCAGCGTTCCGCTGCCGCCCGTCCTGGAGCGCGCCGGGATCAAGCTCGACCCCAACCGCCGGGAGGTCTTCCGGGACGGCAAGGAGGTCCAGCTCGCGCCCAAGGAGTTCGCCGTCCTGGAGGTGCTGATGCGCTCCGAGGGCGCCGTCGTCTCCGCGGAGCAGCTCCTGGAGAAGGCCTGGGACGAGAACACCGACCCGTTCACCAACGTCGTCCGCGTGACCGTCATGACCCTGCGCCGCAAGCTGGGCGAGCCGCCCGTCATCGTCACCGTGCCCGGCTCCGGCTACCGGATCTGATACCCCATGGCCGCAACACCCGCTCTCCCCACGGCACCCCCCAAGCCCACCTGGGACCCCCGCAAGCCCGAGCCGCCGTTCCCCTGGCTGCGCCCGACCATCCGCATACGCCTGACGCTGCTGTACGGCGGCATGTTCCTGATCGCCGGCATCCTGCTGCTGTCGATCATCTACCTGCTCGCCGCCCAGGCCCTGCACGAGGGCAGCGGCCAGCAGTTCTCGGTGTCCGGCAGCAACCTCAGCATCACGAGCAGCACCTGCCCCCAGCTCGACCGGGCGTCCGACAACAGTGAGCTCAACTCGATCCTCAAGGCGTGCGACGCCGTCCAGCGCCAGCACGCCCTGGACGATCTCCTCAGCCGCTCGCTGCTGGCCCTGCTCGGCCTCGCCGTGATCGCCTTCGCGTTCGGCTACGCGATGGCCGGCCGCGTCCTGTCGCCGCTGGGCCGGATCACCCGTACCGCCCGCGCGGTGGCGGGCTCGGACCTCTCCCGCCGGATCGAGCTGGACGGCCCGGACGACGAGCTCAAGGAACTGGCGGACACCTTCGACGACATGCTGGAGCGGCTGCAGCGCGCCTTCACCGCCCAGCAGCGCTTCGTCGGCAATGCCTCGCACGAGCTGCGCACCCCGCTGGCGATCAACCGCACGCTGCTGGAGGTGCACCTGTCGGACCCTGGTGCCCCCGTGGAGCTCCAACAGCTGGGCAAGACGCTGCTGGCGACCAACGAGCGCAGCGAGCAGCTCGTGGAGGGTCTGCTGCTGCTCGCCCGCAGCGACAACCAGATCGTCGAGCGCAAGCCGGTGGACCTCGCCGAGGTCGCCGAGCAGGCGGTCGACCAGGTGCTCTCGGAGGCGGACGCCAAGGGCGTGGTGATCCGCGGCGAGCAGAAGCCGGCGGTGGTCCAGGGCAACGGCGTGCTCCTGGAGCGGATCGCGCTGAACCTCGTACAGAACGCGGTGCGGTACAACGTGCCCAAGGACGGCTGGGTCGAGGTCACCACCGAGGTCCAGCACGGCCAGGCGGTCCTGGTCGTGTCGAACACGGGTCCCGTCGTGCCGGCGTACGAGATCGACAACCTCTTCGAGCCCTTCCGGCGGCTGCGTACCGAGCGGACGGGCAGTGACAAGGGGGTCGGGCTCGGGCTGTCCATCGCGCGGTCGGTGGCCCGGGCGCACGGCGGCCACATCTCGGCACAGCCTCGTGAGGGGGGTGGGCTCGTGATGCGGGTCACCCTTCCCATCTGAGAGCATGTCGCCGACACACGGGGATGTTCGCTTTGCGCGGAATTTTCTGGGCATCGAATCGACGAACCCGTGTGTGATCGATCACAAGGGCGAATTTCCGGCCATCTACTCTCAGTGATCACAGAACCTGCCGGAAAGCCGGGATAATCCGGGTTTTCGGGGGTCTTGATCACGGGAAGTACACGGTGAGACGCCTTTGAAGTGCGGCATTGGGACCGTGTACGGTCCGCATCGCCATCCAAGCCGATCACTCTTGAGGAGTCCGGTTGGGTGTCGATTGAGTAACAGACCTTGATGTGAGGCAAAATCTCCGCCTCGGGTCGGGCACAAGTCCGGCCTCTCACGCGTTACGTGCGCTGGAGACACCGAAGACACCCAGAGGGGGAGAGCGACATGGCAACGGATTACGACACCCCACGCAAGACCGACGACGACGTCGACTCGGACAGCCTTGAAGAGCTCAAGGCCAGGAGGAACGACAAGTCGACCTCCGCGGTCGACGTCGACGAGTTCGAGGCCGCAGAAGGCCTGGAACTGCCCGGAGCGGACCTCTCGAACGAGGAGCTGGCCGTCCGGGTGCTGCCGAAGCAGCAGGACGAGTTCACCTGCATGAGCTGCTTCCTGGTGCACCACCGCAGCCAGCTGGCCAGGGAGAAGAACGGCCAGCCGATCTGCCGCGACTGCGACTGAGGCGGGGTCGGCCGTGACTGGCTCGACCCCTCCTCGGAAGCGCCGCTTCCCCCTGCCGGGAGCGGACAAGGGGCCGAAGGACGGCCCGCACGGCGCGCGTGAAGACGAGCGGGGCTCATCCGGTACGAAAGGATCTGCAGGATCGGCCTCGCTCGAACCGGCGGCTGACCGGGGTGACCTCCCGGTACCGACGGAGCAGGAAAGCGCGCCCGTCGCACGGCGACGGGCCGCGGTGATCCGGGACAAGGCCAGGGAAGGCGTCCGCAAGAGCGGCAGCCGCGCCAGGGCGGGACTGGCGTACCTTGCCGACCGGATCATCGAGAGCGCCCCGAGGATCCCCGTACGGGACCTCGCGACGCTCCGCGGGCAGTTCCCGGGCCTCGGCCCCGAGGAGCTCGCCGACAAACTCGTCGCCGGCGCGGCGAGCGCCACGGCGACGGTCGGAGCCGGGATCGGCGCGGCGGCGATGCTGCCGGTGCCGCCCGCGATGCCGACCGAACTGGCGGCCGAGATCACCGGCGTCGCCGCGATCGAGCTGAAGCTGATCGCCGAGCTGTACGAGGTGTACGGGGTGCGCCCGCCCGGCAATCTCAAAGAGCGCTCGACCACATATCTGAACTCGTGGTCCGGAGAGCGCGGCATCCAGGTGACCAAGCCGTCGACGGTGACGTCCGCGCTGAACGGTCACATGAAGCGCGAGCTGCGCCAGCAGATCATGAAGCGCATGGTCCGCGATCTGCCGAACCTGATGCCCTTCATGGTGGGCGCCGCCGTCGGAGCGGTCATGAACCGCAAGGACACCAGAAAGCTCGCCGCGCGCATCCGCGTCGACCTCCGCAAGGTCCAGGTGCCCTGGGACGCGCTGCCCGCCCTGCCGCCCCTGGAGGCCCCGGCCGAGCCGTTGGAGCTCGGGGACGGCCGCAAGGCGCTGGAGCCTTAGCGGGCCCAGCAGACGCCTTTCCGGGCCCTGTGCGGGGCGTGCGGGGCCGAGCCCTACGCCGCTGTCTCCCGGGCCGTCCGCAGCGCCTCCGCCAGCCGCTCCGGCTCACGCGTCGACAGGTACAGGTAGGGGGTCGGGTCCGCCGGGTCGGTGACCTCCACGCGCAGCGCCCCGGGGATGTAGGAGCGCAGCAGCAGGAACGCGCGCGTGTCCGCCTTGTGCGTGCGCCAGGCGCGGGCCTCCTCCGCGTCCAGGACCTCCGCGTCGCCGAGCGCCGCCACCGGGATCCGGGCCTCGCCGGCGATCAGCGAGTCGCCCACCACGCGGATGCGGACCGAGCCGTAGGCGCTCGCGCAGACCGCGGCCGCCGCCGTGCCGCCGACCAGTCCGCCGAGCAACGGCAGGGTGCCGAACGGCAGCAGGATCAGGGCGAAGGAGACCCCGACCAGGAAGGAGATCAGCCACCAGGTGCGGGGGGCGGTGAGGCGTTCTTCGTAAGGGGCGGCGGAGAGCTGCATGGAGCCAAGCTTGGCACGGTGTCCTGATATGGCCGACGCGCGGGTAAGGTCTGCGGCTGTGAGTGGTACTTCCGCGGCTCTTCAGCCTCCCGCCGACGCGGTGAAACCTGTGCGGCACCCGGATGCTCCCGCACCCGGTGAGCTGCTCGGTTCGCACTACGAACAGTGTTTCGGGTGTGGCGGGGGACAGGCCCACGGGCTGCATCTGGCGGCGCGGGCCGGCGAGGGCGTCACCATCACCGCCGAGTTCACCGTGCAGGCCGCCCACCAGGGGGCGCCCGGGCTCGCGCACGGCGGGGTGCTGGCCACCGCGCTGGACGAGACGCTGGGCTCGCTGAACTGGCTGCTGCGGACGATCGCGGTGACCGGACGGCTGGAGACGGACTTCGTGCGGCCGGTCCCGGTGGGGACCGTGCTGTACCTGGAGGCCGAGGTGACGGCCGTCGCCCGGCGGAAGATCTACTCGACGGCCACCGGCCGGATCGGCGGCCCCGACGGGCCCGTCGCCGTCCGCGCCGACGCCCTCTTCGTCGAGGTGCTGGTCGACCACTTCATCGACAACGGCCGCCCGGAGGAGATCCGCGCCGCCATGAACGACCCGGACCAGGCCCGGCGTGCCCGTGCCTTCGAGGTGAACCCGTGACCCCCCTGAGCCGAGAACCCCTGAACGTGCTGATCCGCCGCGTCGACGCGGACGTACCGCTTCCGACGTACGCGCAACCCGGTGACGCCGGAGCCGATCTGCGCACCACCGAGAGCTGTGAACTCAAGCCCGGGGAACGGACTGTTCTGCCCACGGGGGTGTCAATCGCCCTCCCGGAGGGGTACGCGGCCTTCGTGCACCCCAGATCCGGTCTCGCCGCCCGCTGCGGTGTCGCCCTCGTGAATGCCCCGGGGACGGTTGATGCCGGGTACCGTGGGGAGATCAAGGTGATCGTGGTGAATCTCGACCCGCACGAGCCCGTGCGGTTCGAGCGCTTCGACCGGATCGCCCAACTGGTCGTCCAGCAGGTCGAGAAGGTCCGCTTCCAGGAGGTCGCGGAGCTTCCCGACTCGGCGCGGGCCGAGGGGGGCTTCGGGTCCACCGGTGGCCATGCCGCCGTGGGCGACGCGAGCGGCACAAGCGGTCAGGTCGCCCCGGGCGGCCTGGCGGGTGGGAATCGATACGCTTCGGTCGTATCCGACCGGGAAGGACAGTGACGTGTTCGGACGTCGCAAGAAGAGGGATGCCGCCGAGGACGCGGCCGGCGAGGCCGAGCAGGTCGTCGACAGTGTCGACACTGAGGCGGACGACGAAGAGGGCCGGCGCACGCGCGTGCGGCTCGAACCGGAGCCGCGCCCCGATGGGCCCTGGGACGACACCGAGGTGAGCGATCCGGCCGAGGGCCGGGTCGACCTGGGCGGTCTGTTCGTGCCGGGTGTCGACGGCATGGAGCTGCGGGTCGAGGTCGCGGGCGACGCGATCGTCGCGGCCACCGTGGTGCTGCGTGACAGCGCCGTCCAGCTGCAGGCCTTCGCCGCACCCAAGCGCGAGGGCATCTGGGGCGAGGTGCGTGAGGAGATCGCCACCGGTATCACCCAGCAGGGTGGCATCGTCGACGAGGTCGAGGGCCCGCTGGGCTGGGAGCTGCGTGCCCAGGTTCCGGTGCAGCTGCCGGACGGCACGGGCGGGTTCCAGGTCGTGCGCTTCATCGGCGTGGACGGCCCCCGCTGGTTCCTGCGCGGGGTGATCTCCGGGCAGGGCGCGGTGCAGCCGCAGGCGGCCGGTCTGCTGGAGCAGATCTTCCGGGACACGGTCGTGGTCCGCGGCGAGGGCCCGATGGCGCCCCGCGACCCGATCGTCCTGAAGCTGCCCAACGACGCCCAGATGGTGCCCGAGGGTGTCCAGCAGCAGGAGGAGGGCTCGCGCTTCTCCGGTGGCATGGGCCAGTTGCAGCGCGGACCGGAGATCACGGAGGTCCGCTAACCGAACGCTCCGCGAGGAGCTGAGTTCGAGAACCGAGCGAAGAGCCGCACCCTTCGGGGCGCGGCTCTTCGGCGTTCCTCGGCGTGCGTGACCTCTTGACGGCGTATTGGTCTGTACCTATGGTCTCCGCTCAACGCGTCCGTTCATAAAGGCGCTTCACGTTCACATAGGAGAACGGAAGACCCCCACATGCGCAGAACCGCCTTGATCACGACCGTTGCCGCCCTGCTGCTCGGTGCCCTCTCCGCGCCCGCCGCGCACTCCGCCCCCGCGACCTTCGTCCATCCCGGAGTCACGGTCTCCGCGTCCCAGCTGGAGTTCGCCCGCACCAAGGTCAACGCCGGCGCCCAGCCCTGGAAGGGCGCCTACGACCAGATGATGGCGAGCAAGTACGCCAGCCTGACCCGCACGCCCGCGCCCCGGGCGACCGTCGAGTGCGGTTCGTACTCCAACCCCAACTACGGCTGCACCGACGAGCGCGAGGACGCGATAGCCGCGTACACCGACGCGCTCGCCTGGTACATCACCAAGGACGCGCGCTACGCCCAGAAGGCGATCCAGCTCATGGACGCCTGGTCGGGCACGATCACCAGTCACACCAACAGCAACGCGCCCCTGCAGACCGGCTGGGCGGGCTCCTCCTGGCCCAAGGCCGCCGAGATCATCAAGTACACGTACACCGGCACCTGGGCCAACTCCGCCCGCTTCTCCACCATGCTGCGCAACGTCTATCTCCCCGTCGTCATCAAGGGCTCCAACTCCAACGGCAACTGGGAGCTGTCGATGATGGAGGCCGCCGTCGGCATCTCCGTCTTCCTGGAGGACAAGGCGTCCTACGACACCGCCATGGCGAAGTTCCGCACCCGCACCGCCGCCTACGTGTACCTCGCCTCCGACGGCTCGGTGCCCAAGACCGTGCCCAGCCAGAACCTGGACACCACCGCCAAGATCGTCTCCTACTGGCAGGGCCAGTCCACCTTCGTCACCGGGCTCACCCAGGAGACCTGCCGGGACTTCGTGCACACCGGGTACGGCATCTCCGCGATCTCGCACGTCGCCGAGACCAGCCGCATCCAGGGCGCCGACCTCTACGGCACCGACGTCGGCGAACGGCTGCGCCAGGCGCTCGGCTTCCAGTCCAAGTACCAGCTGGGCGAGGCCGCCCCGAGCTGGCTGTGCGGCGGCACCCTCACCCGCGGCCTCGGCCCGATCACCGAGGTCGGCTACAACGCCCTGCACAACCGCCTCGGCATCGCCATGGCCAACACCCAGACGCTGACCCAGAACCAGCGCCCGGCCGGCAGCAACAACCTCTTCGTGGCCTGGGAGACCCTCACCCACGGCGACAACCCGAACTGAACCGTTGAACGGCCGGGCGCCCGACCGCGATACTGGCGCCCGGTCTTCGGGGGAGACGAGACGGGGGAAGCGACATGAACAGCCAGGTGGTCACCGAGACCATGGTCCGGGTCGAGGACGTGCACAAGTCCTACGGCCATGGGGCGGCCGCCGTGCACGCGCTGCGCGGAGTCTCCTTCGAGGTCCCGCGCGGCGAACTCGTCGCCCTCAAGGGGCGCTCGGGCTCCGGCAAGACGACCCTGCTCAACATCGTCGGCGGACTCGACCTGCCCGACCGGGGGCGGGTCACCGTCGACGGCCTCGACCTCTCCGCGCTCGGCGAGGACGGGCTGCTGGGGCTGCGCAGGGACCGTATCGGCTTCGTCTTCCAGTCCTTCGGGCTCGTCCCGATCCTGACCGCCGCCGAGAACGTCGGGGTGCCGATGCGGCTGCGCCGGGCACCCGTGCGCGAGCGCGAGGAGCGCGTCGAGCTGCTGCTGGCCCTGGTGGGCCTCGCCGACCACGCCAAGCAGCGGCCCGGCGAGCTCTCCGGCGGCCAGCAGCAGCGCGTGGCCATCGCCCGCGCCCTCGCCAACAGCCCCTCGCTGCTCGTCGCCGACGAGCCGACCGGCCAGCTGGACGCCGAGACCGGGCACGCCGTCATGGAGCTGCTGCGCGCGGTCGTGCACAGCGAGCGGGTCACCGCCCTGGTCGCCACTCACGACGCGACCCTGCTCGACCTGGCCGACCGGGTGCTGGAACTGGGCGACGGGGAGATCGTCGAGCACTGAGCACCGCGCGTCAGAGTTCCGTCAAAGAGCCCCGCTCAGCCCTTCCCCGCACCATTTGTCGCGATGGCCCGCCGTACTCTCGACGCTGCGCAGTCAGCGGTGAGCGGAAGACAATGGGGCCATGGGACGCGGCAAGCTTCGGATCTACCTCGGTGCGGCACCGGGCGTCGGCAAGACGTACGCGATGCTCTCCGAGGCGCACCGGCGGGTGGAGCGCGGTACCGACGTAGTCGTCGCCTTCGTGGAGCACCACGACCGGCCGCGCACCGAGGTGATGCTGCACGGCCTGGAGCAGGTGCCCCGCAAGGAACTGGAGCACCGCGGGGCCGTCTTCTCCGAGATGGACGTCGACGCGGTCCTCACCCGGCACCCCCAGGTGGCCCTGGTCGACGAACTCGCGCACACCAACATCCCCGGCTCGCGCAACACCAAGCGCTGGCAGGACGTCGAGGAACTCCTCGCGGCCGGCATCGACGTCGTCTCCACCGTGAACATCCAGCACCTGGAGTCGCTCGGGGACGTCGTCGAGTCGATCACCGGCGTACGGCAGCGGGAGACCGTGCCGGACGAGGTGGTGCGGCGGGCCGACCAGATCGAGCTGGTCGACATGTCGCCCCAGGCCCTGCGCCGCCGGATGGCACACGGCAACGTCTACAAGCCCGACAAGGTCGACGCGGCCCTGTCCAACTACTTCCGGCCCGGCAACCTCACCGCGCTGCGCGAACTGGCGCTGCTGTGGGTCGCCGACCGGGTCGACGAGTACCTGAAGCAGTACCGCAGCGAGCACCGGGTGTCGAAGATCTGGGGCTCGCGGGAGCGGATCGTGGTCGGCCTCACCGGCGGACCCGAGGGCCGCACCCTCATCCGACGGGCCGCGCGGCTCGCCGAGAAGGGCGCCGGCGGCGAGGTCATGGCCGTCTACATAGCCAGCAGCGACGGTCTGACCGCGGCCTCGCCCAAGGAACTCGCCGTCCAGCGCACCCTGGTCGAGGACCTCGGCGGCACCTTCCACCACGTCGTCGGCGACGACATACCGGCCGCCCTGCTCGCCTTCGCGCGCGGAGTCAACGCCACCCAGATCGTGCTCGGCGTCTCCCGCCGCAAGACCTGGCAGTACGTCTTCGGACCGGGCGTCGGCGCCACCGTCGCCCGCGAGTCCGGACCCGACCTCGACGTCCACCTGATCACCCACGGCGAGGCCGGCAAGGGGCGCGGCCTTCCGGTGGCCCGCAGCGCGCGGCTCGGCCGGTCCCGGATCATCGCCGGCTGGATCGTCGGCGTGCTCGGACCGGTCGCCCTGGCGCTGCTGCTCAACACCGTCGACCTCGGCCTCGCCAACGACATGCTGCTGTTCCTGGCGCTGACCGTGGCGGCCGCCCTGCTCGGCGGGCTGCTGCCCTCGCTGGCCTCGGCCGCGGTGGGCTCGCTCCTGCTGAACTACTACTACACGCCGCCGCTGCACAAGTTCACCATCGCCGACCCCAAGAACATCGTCGCCATCGTGATCTTCGTAGGCGTCGGCATCTCCGTCGCCTCCGTCGTCGACCTCGCCGCCCGGCGCACCCACCAGGCGGCCCGGTTGCGCGCCGAGTCCGAGATCCTGTCGTTCCTCGCGGGCAACGTGCTGCGCGGCGAGACCGGCTTGGAGGACCTGCTGGAGCGGGTCCGCGAGACCTTCGGGATGGAGTCGGCGGCCCTGCTGGAGCGGACCGGCGAGCACGACCCGTGGACGTGCGCGGGACGTGTCGGCACCGGCCCGCCCGTCGGCAGACCCGACGAGGCGGACGTGGACGTGCCGGTCGGCGACCACATGGCGCTCGCCCTGACCGGCCGCGTGCTGCCCGCCGAGGACCGCCGGGTGCTGGCCGCGTTCGCCGCCCAGGCCGCAGTCGTCCTGGACCGCCGCCGCCTCCAGGAACAGGCCGACCGGGCCCGCACCCTGGCCGAGGGCAACCGCATCCGCACGGCCCTGCTGGCCGCCGTCAGCCACGACCTGCGCACCCCGCTGGCCGGCATCAAGGCGGCGGTCTCCTCGCTGCGCTCCCACGACGTGGCCTGGTCGGAAGAGGACCAGGCCGAGCTCCTGGAGGGCATCGAGGAGGGCGCCGACCGGCTCGACCACCTCGTCGGCAACCTCCTCGACATGTCCCGCCTGCAGACCGGCACGGTCACCCCGCTGATCCGCGAGATCGACCTCGACGAGGTCGTCCCCATGGCGCTGGTCGGGGTGCCCGAGGGCAGCGTCGACCTGGACGTCCCGGAGACGCTGCCCATGGTCGCCGTCGACCCGGGGCTTCTTGAGCGGTCGGTCGCCAACCTGGTGGAGAACGCGGTCAAGTACAACCCGCACGGCAAGCAGGTCCTGGTGGCCGCCAGCGCCATCGCCGACCGGGTCGAGGTCCGGGTGGTCGACCGCGGCCCCGGTGTCCCCGACGACGCCAAGGACCGTATCTTCGAACCCTTCCAGCGCTACGGCGACGCCCCGCGCGGGGCCGGCGTGGGCCTGGGGCTCGCGGTCGCGCGCGGCTTCGCCGAGGCCATGGGCGGCACCCTCAACGCCGAGGACACGCCCGGCGGCGGTCTCACCATGGTCCTCTCCCTGCGGGCGGCAGGATCGGCCCCGCAGGAGCTTCTGCAGCAGGCACAACCCGAGAGGCAGGTTCAATGACCCGGGTGCTCGTGATCGACGACGAGCCGCAGATCGTGCGCGCCCTCGTGATCAACCTCAAGGCGCGCAAGTACGAGGTCGACGCGGCCCACGACGGCGCCACCGCCCTCCAGCTCGCCGCCGCCCGCCACCCCGACGTGGTCGTCCTGGACCTCGGCCTGCCCGACATGGACGGCGTCGAGGTGATCCGGGGCCTGCGCGGCTGGACCCGGGTGCCGATCCTGGTGCTGTCCGCCCGGCACTCCTCCGACGAGAAGGTCCAGGTCCTGGACGCCGGCGCCGACGACTACGTCACCAAGCCCTTCGGCATGGACGAACTCCTCGCCCGGCTGCGGGCCGCCGTCCGCCGGGCCGAGCCGGTCGGGGTCGGCGAGGACGAGGTGACGGCGGTGGAGACCGAGGAGTTCACCGTCGACCTGGCAGCCAAGAAGGTCCACCGCGACGGCCGGGACGTACGCCTCACGCCCACCGAGTGGCATCTGCTGGAGGTGCTGGTCCGCAACACGGGCCGGCTGGTGAGCCAGCGCCAGCTGCTCCAGGAGGTGTGGGGTCCGTCGTACGGGACGGAGACCAACTACCTCCGCGTGTACATGGCCCAGCTGCGCAGAAAGCTGGAGGCGGACCCGTCGCACCCCAAGCACTTCATCACGGAGCCGGGGATGGGATACCGCTTCGAGAAGTGAGGAGTTGAGCGGGGAAGTGACGAGCGGTGACGGGACATGACGACAAGTGACCAGAGGTGGCGCGCCCGTTCGAACGCCCGGGCTCGCGGGTACGTACGTGTCAGTGCACCCCGGTACGCTTCAGATATGAGTGCTGTTCCTCGTTCCGAAAAGGCGGTGGGCCGCTTCCGGCGCATGCTCGACCGGCTCTCCTCGTCCCAGGAGGACCTGGAGTCGGAGGAGCTGCGTGAGGACGCGGAGACCGCGGGCTGCGTGCGGATCGGTGACTGCCACGACCGACAGATCGTCACGGTTACTGGTACCTTGCGCACGGTCACCCTGCGCCCGCGCGCGGGGGTCCCGGCCCTGGAGGCCGAGCTGTTCGACGGCTCCGCCGCGCTGGACGTGGTGTGGCTCGGCAGGCGCTCCATCGTGGGGATAGAGCCGGGACGCAGACTGATCGCATCGGGCCGGATCTCGATGAGCCGAGGCCGCCGGGTGCTGTTCAATCCGAAATACGAACTGAGACCCCTCGGACGGGAGTAGCCGGTGACGTCGCTCGACAAGCCGACCGAAGACACTCAAGCCGACGATGCGCGGGCGGTGACCGAGGCCGCCCTGTTCGAGGCGTTCGGTGGAGTGCGGGGCATGGTCGAGACCGTCCTGCCCGGCCTGCTGTTCGTCACCATCTTCACGATCAACAAGGACCTGCACTGGTCGGCCATCGCCGCCCTCGGCGTCTCCCTGGCGCTCGTGGTGGTCCGGCTGGCCATGCGGGACACCGTCAAGCACGCCTTCAGCGGTGTCTTCGGCGTCGCCTTCGGTGTCGTCTTCGCGATGATGACCGGCAACGCCAAGGACTTCTACCTCCCCGGCATGCTCTACACGCTGGGCCTGGCGCTGGCGTACATCATCACGACCCTGTGCGGGGTCCCGCTGATCGGCCTCATCCTCGGCCCGGTCTTCAAGGAGAACCTCTCCTGGCGCACCCGCAACCCGGGCCGCAAGAAGGCCTACGCGAAGGCCAGTTGGGCCTGGGGCCTGATCCTCCTCGCCAAGTGCGCGGTCCTCTTCCCGCTGTACTGGTGGGCCAACACCGCACAGCTCGGCTGGGTCCTGATCGCCCTCAAGATCCCGCCCTTCCTGCTCGCGGTCTGGCTGACCTGGGTCTTCCTCGCGAAGGCGCCCGCGCCGATCGACGTCTTCGCGGAGATGGAGGCGGAGGAGCAGGCCGAGAAGGAACGCAAGGCCGCACTCGCTGAGGAGCGCGCGGAGCAGGGCGAGGTCGCGGGCCGGCACCGCCGCGAAGCGTAGTCTCCGGCACGACGGAGCTTTCGGTACGTGGTTGAGGGGCCCTGGGAATCCCAGGGCCCCTCAACCACGTACCGGACCGAACAGAACCGTCGGCTAGCCCGCCGCGTCCTCCTTGCGGACCGACAGCAGGTCCTCCAGTTGTTCCTCCCTGGCCTGGGCCGCCACGAACAGGAGTTCGTCGCCGGCCTCCAGGGAATCCTCGCGGGACGGGGTGAGGACCCGGGTGCCGCGGATGATGGTGACCAGGGACGTGTCCTCGGGCCACTCCACGTCGCCGACCTGGGTGCCGGCCAGGGCCGACTCCTCGGGGAGGGTCAGTTCGACGAGGTTGGCGTCGCCGTGGCTGAAGCGGAGCAGCCGGACCAGGTCGCCGACCGACACCGCCTCCTCGACCAGGGCGGACATCAGGCGCGGGGTGGAGACGGCGACGTCGACGCCCCAGGACTCGTTGAAGAGCCACTCGTTCTTCGGGTTGTTCACGCGGGCGACCACCCGCGGGACGCCGTACTCCGTCTTCGCGAGCAGGGAGACGACGAGGTTGACCTTGTCGTCACCGGTCGCGGCGATCACGACGTTGCAGCGCTGGAGCGCGGCCTCGTCCAGGGACGTGATCTCGCAGGCGTCGGCGAGCAGCCACTCCGCCTGCGGGACGCGCTCGACCGAGATGGCGGTCGGCGCCTTGTCGATGAGCAGGACCTCGTGGCCGTTCTCCAGCAGTTCGCCCGCGATCGAGCGGCCCACGGCGCCGGCACCGGCAATAGCGACCCTCATCAGTGACCGCTCTCCTCTTCGGGACCCTTGGCGAAGGACGCCTCGACCTTGTCGACCTCGTCGGTGCGCATCATCACGTGCACCAGGTCGCCCTCCTGCAGCACCGTCTGGGAGCTGGGCAGGATCGCCTCGCCGAGCCGGGTCAGGAACGCCACCCGGACGCCCGTCTCCTCCTGCAGCGTGCTGATCTTGTGGCCGACCCAGGCCGCGGAGGCGTGCACCTCGGCGAGCTGGACGCCGCCGGTGGGGTCGCGCCACAGCGGCTCGGCGCCGGAGGGGAGCAGCCGGCGCAGCATCTGGTCGGCGGTCCAGCGGACCGTGGCCACGGTGGGGATGCCCAGGCGCTGGTAGACCTCGGCGCGGCGGGGGTCGTAGATGCGGGCCGCGACGTTCTCCACGCCGAACATCTCGCGGGCCACCCGGGCCGAGATGATGTTCGAGTTGTCGCCGCTGGAGACGGCGGCGAAGGCGCCGGCCTCCTCGATGCCGGCCTCGCGCAGGGTGTCCTGGTCGAAGCCGACTCCGGTGACCCGGCGGCCGCCGAATCCGGGACCGAGACGACGGAAGGCGGTGGGGTCCTGGTCGATCACGGCGACCGTGTGCCCCTGTTGCTCCAGGGTCTGGGCAAGAGCGGAACCCACTCTTCCGCAGCCCATGATGACGATGTGCACGACCGTCCTTCCGGTGTCCTAAAACTACTGCTCAGCCAAGGGTCTCAGACCGACGCCCAAGCTACACACGCGCGGTAGGACGTCGGCACCCCTGTGCACGGTTGCCGTGCACGCCCGGGTCTTCAGCGACGGCTGATGCTGCGGACACTGGCGAGGGTGAGGAGTCCGAGGCCGACGAGAGTCACCGCGGCGCCGATCAACTCCGCTGTGGCGTGCATGGAACCTCCGGGTCATGGCAAGCGGCGGCAACGGCCGGGGAATGGGGCGGTGTTAGTCATATAGACATGGGGAGCGGGCGACCTGCGGAATCCGCAGGTCGACCGTCGCAGAGTTCACCCGTAGAGCAGATGCGGGGTGGCGGGTGGTTGTGCACCCGTTCGAACGCCTACGATGCTCAGTTGTGTCCAAACTGACCGACGTGCCCAAGCGGATTTTGATCGGGCGCGCACTGCGCAGTGACCGGCTGGGCGAAACGCTCCTGCCGAAGCGCATCGCCCTCCCCGTCTTCGCCTCCGACCCGCTCTCCTCCGTGGCGTACGCCCCCGGCGAGGTGCTGCTGGTCCTGTCCATCGCGGGTGTGTCGGCCTACCACTTCAGCCCCTGGATCGCCCTCGCGGTCGTCGTGCTGATGTTCACCGTGGTCGCCTCCTACCGGCAGAACGTGCACGCCTACCCCAGCGGCGGTGGCGACTACGAGGTGGCGACCACCAACCTGGGCCCCAAGGCCGGACTGACCGTCGCGAGCGCCCTGCTCGTCGACTACGTCCTCACCGTCGCCGTCTCGATCGCCTCCGGCATCGAGAACCTCGGCTCCGCCATCCCCTTCGTGGTCGAGCACAAGGTCGCCTGCGCGGTCGGCGTGATCGTGCTGCTGACCCTGATGAACCTGCGCGGGGTGAAGGAGTCCGGGAAGCTCTTCGCCATCCCGACGTACGTCTTCGTCGCGGGCGTCTTCATCATGATCGCGTGGGGCGCGTTCCGCGGCCTGGTGCTCGGCGATGCCATGCGGGCGCCGACGGCCCACTACACGATCAAGGCCGAGCACCAGGGCCTGGCCGGATTCGCCCTGGTCTTCCTGCTGCTGCGCGCCTTCTCCTCCGGCTGCGCCGCGCTCACCGGTGTCGAGGCGATCTCCAACGGCGTGCCGGCCTTCCGCAAGCCCAAGTCGAAGAACGCGGCGACCACGCTGCTCGCGATGGGTCTGCTCGCGGTCACCATGTTCTGCGGGATCATCGTCCTGGCCCTGACCACCAAGGTCCGCATGGCCGAGAACCCGGCCACCGACCTGCTCAGGAACGGCGCCGAGGTCGGCTCCGGCTATGTGCAGAACCCGGTCATCACCCAGGTCGCCGAGGCCGTCTTCGGCAAGGGCAGCTTCCTCTTCGTCATCCTCGCCGCGGCCACCGCGCTGGTCCTGTTCCTGGCCGCCAACACCGCCTACAACGGCTTCCCGGTGCTCGGCTCGATCCTCGCCCAGGACCGCTACCTGCCCCGCCAACTGCACACCCGCGGCGACCGCCTCGCCTTCTCCAACGGCATCGTGCTCCTGGCCGGCACGGCCATGCTGCTCGTGGTCATCTACGGCGCGGACTCGACCCGCCTCATCCAGCTCTACATCGTCGGCGTGTTCGTCTCCTTCACGCTCAGCCAGACCGGCATGGTCCGGCACTGGAACCGCCATCTGGCCACCGAGAAGGACCCGGCCAAGCGCCGCCACATGGTCCGCTCGCGCGCCATCAACACCTTCGGCGCCTTCTTCACCGGCCTGGTCCTGGTCGTCGTCCTCGGCACCAAGTTCACCCACGGCGCCTGGGTCGCCCTGCTCGGCATGGTCATCTTCTACGCGACGATGACGGCGATCCGTAAGCACTACGACCGCGTCTCCACCGAGATCGCGGCCCCCGAGGGCCCGAGCGACGACAGCGTACGGCCCTCCCGCGTGCACTCGGTCGTGCTGATCTCCAAGATCCACCGGCCCACCCTGCGCGCTCTCGCCTACGCCAAGCTGATGCGCTCGGACACCCTCGAAGCGCTCAGCGTCAACGTCGACCCGGCCGAGACCAAGGCGCTGCGCGAGGAGTGGGAACGGCGCGGGATCGACGTACCGCTGAAGGTCCTCGACTCGCCGTACCGCGAGATCACGCGGCCGATCATCGAGTACGTGAAGGGGCTGCGGAAGGAGTCGCCGCGGGACGCGGTGTCCGTGATCATCCCCGAGTACGTGGTGGGCCACTGGTACGAGCATCTGCTGCACAACCAGAGCGCGCTGCGGCTCAAGGGCCGGCTGCTGTTCGTGCCGGGGATCATGGTGACGTCCGTGCCGTACCAACTGCAGTCCTCCGAGGCGGCCCGCGACCGCGCCCGCAAGCGGCAGGACTGGAACGCGCCGGGTGCGGTGCGGCGGGGTCCGGCGCAGGTGCGGCCGAAGGAGCCGACGGGGTCGGGTACGGGTCCGGGGGCGGGCGGCAAGGACTGAGTAAGTCCTCGGCTTCGGGCGCTGACGGCCGGCGTTCGTTGGTCGGCGGCCGGACGGCACCCACGTAGACTGGTGGGCTGTTGTCCGGCCGTATTTTCTTTCGATGTTGTGGAGTCACCCCGCCATGCAGGCAGAACCGAAGAAATCGCTGGTCGGGGAGGCGTACGAGGTCGAGGTCGGGCCCGTCGCGCACGGCGGGCACTGTATCGCCCGTACCGCCGAGGGCCAGGTGCTGTTCGTCCGGCACGCGCTGCCCGGTGAGCGGGTCGTGGCCCGGGTGACCGACGGCGAGGAGGGCGCCCGCTTCCTGCGCGCGGACGCGGTCGAGATCCTCTCCGCGTCCAAGGACCGCATCGAGGCGCCCTGCCCCTACGCGGGCCCCGGCCGCTGCGGCGGCTGCGACTGGCAGCACGCCAAGCCGGGGGCGCAGCGCCGGCTCAAGGGCGAGGTGATCGCCGAGCAGCTCCAGCGGCTCGCGGGCCTCACCCCGGAGGAGGCCGGCTGGGACGGCACGGTGGTGCCGGCCGAGGGCGACAAGCTGCCGGCCGGACAGGTGCCGCAGTGGCGTACGCGCGTGCAGTACGCGGTCGACGTGGACGGCAACGCCGGTCTGCGCAAGCACCGTTCGCACGAGGTCGAGCCGGTCGAGCACTGCATGATCGCGGCGCCGGGCGTCAGCGAACTGGGCATCGAGGAGCGGGACTGGGCCGGCATGGCGTCGGTCGAGGCGATCTCGGCGACGGGTTCCCAGGACCGCATGGTGATCCTGGAGCCGAACCCGGGCGCGCGCCTGCCCCTGGTCGAGCTCGACCGCCCCGTCTCCGTGATGCGCGTCGAGGAGCACGACGGCGGCATCCACCGCGTCCACGGCCGCGGGTTCGTGCGCGAGCGGGCCGACGGTCGTACGTATCGCGTCGGCAGCGGCGGTTTCTGGCAGGTCCACCCGATGGCGGCCGACACCCTCGTCAAGGCGGTCATGCAGGGCCTGATGCCGCGCAAGGGCGAGATGGCGCTCGACCTCTACTGCGGCGTCGGCCTCTTCGCCGGCGCCCTCGCGGACCGCCTCGGCGACAAGGGCGCGGTCCTCGGCATCGAGTCCGGCAAGCGGGCGGTCGAGGACGCGCGGCACAACCTGGCGGGGTTCGAGCGCGTACGGATCGAACAAGGCAAGGTCGAGACGGTCCTTCCGCGCACGGGCATCACGGAGGCGGACCTGATCGTCCTGGACCCGCCCCGTGCGGGGGCTGGCAAGCGGACGGTCGAACATCTGGCGTCGCTGGGGGCACGGCGGATCGCTTATGTGGCTTGCGATCCGGCTGCGTTGGCTCGGGATTTGGGGTATTTCCGGGATGGGGGGTACAAGGTGCGGACGTTGCGGGCGTTTGATTTGTTTCCTATGACTCATCATGTGGAGTGCGTGGCGATTCTGGAGCCGGTGGGCAAGGGGGCCTGACCTGCGGTTTCGGGCGTGCGCATGGTGTGTGGTGCGGGCGTTGCGGGCGATCCGCCAGACTTGCCGCTGTTTCCCGACGGAGAAGGGGCGGCAAGCATGGCGAACAGCGCACTTCTGGTGATGGACGTCCAGCGGGACATCGTGGCCATCGCCGACGACGGTTCCGGATATCTGCCGCGCTTGCGCAGAGCGATCGACGGTGCCCGCGCTGCCGGCATCCCCGTGATCTACGTGGTGATCGGGTTACGGCCGGGCGATCCGGAAGTCAGCCCTCGCAACAAGGTGATGACGAACGCCGTGCGGGCAGGACTGTTCACCGAGGGCGCCCCCGGCAGCGCGATCCATGACGACGTCGCGCCCCAGCAGGACGACGTGGTGGTCACCAAGAGGCGGGGGAGCGCGTTCTCGGGCAGCGACCTCGACCTGGTACTCAGGGCGCGCAATATCGACAGCCTTGTTCTCACCGGCATCGCCACCAGCGCTGTGGTGCTGTCCACTCTGTGGCACGCCATCGACCTGGACTTCGGCCTCACCGTCCTGGCGGACGGCTGCCTCGACACCGACCCCGAGGTGCACCGGATGCTCACCGAGAAGCTGTTTCCGCAGTGGGCGGATGTCGTCACCGTCGAGGACTGGCTCAAAACCATCGCACCGCAATAGCGGGAGGCCGTCCGGACCCTCGCATGCCTGTCACAGCCTCGCGAAAGGCGCGTTCCCGACGCCGAGCGCCGCGTCCAGGCGGGCCGGTTGCAGGACGTGGTCGCGGACCAGGTACGCGGCTCCGGCGATGCCGGCCCGGGATTTGTACTTGGTGGGGACGATCTGCAGCTGGCGGGTGGCGAGAGGGAGTGAGCGTTGATAGACGACCTCGCGGACTCCTGCCATCAGGTGGTCGCCGGTGGTGCCGAGGATGCCGCCCAGGACGATGACATCGGGGTTGAGCAGGCTGGTCGCGTAGGCGACCGCCTCGCCCAGGACGCGTCCCGCGGCGCGTAGGGCCGTGACGGCTCCGCTGTCGCCGCTCTTCACCTGTTCGACGACGTCGCGTGCGTCGTGGCTGTTGTCCTGGTGGCGGGCGCGGGCGTCGCGGGCCAGGGCCCAGCCGCCGACGAGGGACTCCAGGCAGCCGCGGTTGCCGCAACGGCACTGCGGGTCGCCGAAGCCGCTGATGCGGGCGTGGCCGATGTCGCCGGCCGCGCCCTGGGCGCCGCGGTTGACCCGGCCGTCGATGACCATCCCGCTGCCGACCCCGGTCCCGGCCTTGATGTACAGCAGGTGCCGCTGGTCGTGCCAGAAGCGCCGGTGCTCGGCGAGGGTCAGCAGGTTGACGTCGTTGTCGATCAGGATGGGGACCGGCCAGTTCTGGCGCAGGTGGCCGCGGATGTCGTAGTCGTCCCAGCCGGACATGATCGACCAGCCGAGCACCTTTCCGGCCTCGTAGTCGACCGGCGCGGGCAGGCCGAAGCCGATGCCGGCGACCGGTCTGTCGGCCAGGCCCGCGTGGCCGATCATGTCGTGCACGGTCGCCGTGATCCGGTCGAGCAGGACGTCGGGGCCTGCTCCGACGGCGAGCCGTTCGACCCGGTCGGCGAGGATCACCGTGTCGAGGTCGGTGACCGCGACGCGGGTCCGCTCCTCGCCGATGTCGACGCTGATGAGGAGCCCGGCGGAGGGGTTCAGCTGCAGCGCGCGGGACGGCCGGCCCCGTGAGGGAATGTTCTTGTCGCTCTCCCGGACCAGGTCGGCGGCGAACAGCGCGTCGAGCCGCTGGCCGACCGTCGAGCGCGACAGGCCCGTCGCCTCGGCGATGGCGGTCCGGGTGCGGGCCCGGCCGGAGGTGATCAGCTCCAAGACTCGTCCGGGACCCTCGTCGGCCCGCCACAGTGACGGATTCGCCGGGGCCGTGGGTGTCGTCTCGGTCATCTCGCTCCACTCGTTCGAACGTCTGCGTGCACTGTAGTGAAGCACCGACTTTCGTCGATGACAACGCATAAGAAGGAATTTGATGCTTGACAGTCGCCGAAACTGTGCGCAACATCTCCGTAATCGGCAAGTCATACTGCCACTGCAGAGACAAATGGACGCTCCTGCAGGGTGAGCCGCCGGTCCGCTTCCAGGAGGACTCCATGAAGATCGTCCGCCGCACCCCCAGACTCGGAATCAAGGCCATGGCGTTGGCCGCCGCCTGTGCCGTCGCCGCCGTGGGATGCGGTTCGGGTTCCGGCAGTTCCGACACGTCCGCCGGTCAGGCCGGTGGAGGCGTCACGATCGGCATAGTGAATCTGAACCTCAGCAACCCGTTCTTCGGGACGCTGGGGGACGCCACCGAGGCCGCGGCCAAGGCCAAGGGCTGGAAGGTCATGAAGGCCGAGGCCAAGGTGCCCGGCGACTCCGCGACCCAGGTCACCGCGATCGAGAACATGATCGCCGCGAAGGTGAAGGCGCTCGTCGTCACCCCGGCCAACTCGACCGCGCTGAACGGCGTCCTGAAGCAGGCCAGGGACAAGGGCATCCTCGTCCTGGACGTCAACTCACCGCTCGACCCGGTCGGCACCGCGGACGGCACGTACGCCACCGACAACCTCGCCGCCGGCAAGCTCATCGGCCAGTGGGCCAAGGCCTCGTCCCCGAGCGATCCGCACATCGCGATGCTGGACTTCGACCTCACCGACCAGCCGTCCGCCGGCCGGCACAACGGATTCCTCAGCGGTTACGGCATCACCATCAAGTCCCCGCTCATCGCGGGCAGCGCGCTCACCCAGGCGACCGTGGACACCGGGCAGAGCGCGATGGAGAACCTCCTGTCGGCGCACTCCGACATCAACGTCGTCTACACGATCAACGAGCCCACCGCGCACGGCGCGTACACCGCCATCAAGAACAAGGGCCTGTCGGGGAAGGTCGTCATGGTCTCGGTCGACGGAGCGTGCTCGGGCGTCCAGGACGTGAAGAACGGCATCATCGGCGCCACCGCCATGCAGTTCCCGAGCAAGATGGGACAGATGGCGGTCGACGCCACCGCCGCCTACCTCAAGGACGGCACCAAGCCGCCGACGCCCGACAAGGTCACCGACTCCGGCACCGTCCTGATCACCGACAAGCCCGTCGCGGGGGTCGCCTCCCAGAACTCGGCATGGGGCCTGGAGCACTGCTGGGGCGACAAGTGACAGCGACGGCGACGCGCGAGGCCGACGTGGCGGCCCTTGAGGGGGAGGCCGGCCGCGCCTCGGGCCTGCGCGCGCTGGCGACCCATCAGATCTCGGGCCCGCTCGCGGCCCTGCTGCTGGCGGTCCTCGTCTTCTCCCTGTCCACGAGCACGTTCTTCAACTCGGAGAACCTCTCCCTGATCGCCCAGCAGTCCGTCGTGGTCGGCACCCTCGCCCTCGGCCAGACGCTGATCATCCTGACCTCCGGCATCGACCTGGCCAACGGCGCGATCATGGTGCTCGGCTCCGTGGTCATCGGGAAGCTCGCCGTCCACGACAACCCCGTCCAGGCGCTGATCGTCGGCCTGGTGGTGTGCGTGGCGGTCGGCGCGGTCAACGGCCTGCTGGTCTCGCTGCTGAGACTGCCGCCGTTCATCGTGACCCTCGGCGTGCTGTCCGTGGTCGCCGCGTCGGCCCGGCTGTACACCGACTCGCAGAGCTACCCCGTCACCTCCGACCTGCTGACCTGTCTCAACCTCGGCCCGACGGTCGGCGGGGTGACCATCACGTACGGCGTCATGCTCTGGGTCGCCCTCACCGCGGCGCTGGCCTATGCGCTCACCCAGACCTCGTGGGGCGTGCGGGTGTACGCCGTCGGCGACAACCACAAGGCGGCGGAGCTGGCCGGCATCAAGGTCCGGCGCATGCTGCTCAGCGTGTACGTGGTCGCGGCCGTCATCTATGTCTTCGCCGCCTGGCAGGCGCTCGGCCGGACGCCGACCGCCGACCCCAGCGGGTACCCGACCGCGAACCTCGACAGCATCACCGCGGTCGTCATCGGCGGCACCAGCCTCTTCGGCGGTCGCGGCGGAGTCGTCGGCACGCTCGTCGGCGCGCTGATCGTGACCGTGCTGCAGAACGGGCTCACCCAGGCCGGCATCGACTCGCTCTACCAGCAGGTCGCCACCGGCGTGCTGGTGATCATCGCGGTCGGCGTCGACCACCTGGTGCGAAGGAGGCAGACACGATGACCAGCGAGCGACCCGCACCCCAGGGGCCCGTGCCCAACGTGCTCGAAGCACGCGGCCTGACCAAGCACTACGGCCATGTCGTGGCCATGGACGACTGCGACTTCGATCTGCGGCCGGGCGAGATCCTCGCCGTCATCGGCGACAACGGAGCGGGCAAGTCGACCCTGATCAAGTCCCTGACGGGAGCCGTCCTCCCGGACTCCGGCACCATGCGGCTCGACGGCGAGACCGTGCACTTCCGCAGCCCCCTCGACGCGCGCCGGGCCGGCATCGAGACCGTGTACCAGGAACTCGGTGTGGCCCCGGCGCTCGACATCTCCCAGAACCTCTACCTCGGCCGCGAACAGCGTCGCCGCGGGGTGCTCGGCACGGTGTTCCGCCAGTTGGACAAGAGCGCCATGCGGCGGGGCGCCGCCCAGCAGATGGCCGATCTCGGCATCCGCGTGCAGTCCATCCGGCAGAAGGTCGAGACTCTGTCCGGCGGACAGCGGCAGGCCGTCGCCGTCGCCCGCGTCGCCGCGTGGGCGACCCGCGTCGTGATCATGGACGAGCCGACCGCCGCGCTGGGCGTACGCGAGACCAACCAGGTCCTCGACCTCGTCCTGCGCGTCCGGGACAGCGGTCTGCCGGTCGTCCTGATCAGCCACAACATGCCCAACGTCTTCCAGGTCGCCGACCGCATCCACATCCACCGGCTGGGGCGCCGCATCGCCCTGGCGGACCCGAAGGCCATCTCCATGGAGGAAGCCGTCGCCATCATGACCGGTGCCAAGTCACCCGACACGATCGAACGGCTCGACCCGGGCCCGCACCGGCCCGACGAGCCGACGGCATCGACCCCCCGCGTGGAAGGCGAACAGTGAACAAGCCCGCAGCGGCCCATGACACCGAGCAGGAACCGAAGGTGCACGCCATGGGTGTCCAGGATCTGATCGAGGCGGCCCGAGGGCTCATCACCCCCGGCCGGCGCCGGATCCTGGGCATCACGGGCGCTCCCGGTTCGGGCAAGTCCACGCTCGGCGAACTCCTCGTGTCCGCGCTCGGCGACCAGGCCGTACTGGTCGGACTCGACGGCTTCCACCTGGCCAACGCCGAACTCGACCGCCTGGGACGCCGGGAGCGCAAGGGAGCCGCCGACACCTTCGACGCCGCCGGATACGTCAACCTCCTGCGCCGGCTCGCCTCCCGCGAGGACGAGGTCGTCTACGCCTCGCTCTTCGACCGCAGCCTGGAGGAGTCCATAGCCTGCGCGGTGCCCGTTCCGCGTGACGTACCGCTGGTCGTCACCGAGGGCAACTACCTCCTCGTCGACGGACCCGTCTGGGGACCCGTACGGGAACTGCTCGACGAGTGCTGGTACGTGGAACCCGGCGAGGACGTACGCCTCGACCGGCTCATCGCCCGGCACATGTCCTACGGCCGTTCCGCCGACGAGGCGTACGAACGCTCGCACGGCTCGGACCAGCGCAACGCCGAACTGGTCCGGGCGACCCGCGCCGCGGCGCACCGGATCGTCCGCGTGCCCACCGTGCGCACCCCGCCCGAGCCCGCCGAGGAGGCAACCGCATGAGCGTCCTGGACCAGTTCCGTCTCGACGGCAAGGTCGCCGTCGTCACCGGAGGAAACCGGGGCATCGGCAAGGCCGTCGCGCTCGCGCTCGCCGAAGCGGGCGCGTCGGTCGCGATCGCCGCCCGTGACGAGGAGCGCAACGCCGAGGCGGTCGCCGCACTGACCGCGGCCGGCGCCACCGCGATCTCCACCCGGACCGACGTCACCCGCCGGGACGACCTCGTCGCCATGCGCACCGAGGTCACCGACCGGCTCGGCCCGATCGACATCCTGATCAACAACGCCGGCATCGGCATCCACGGCGAGTCCCTCACCATCGACGACGACAGCTGGGACCGGGTCATGGCCACCAACCTCGACGCGGTCTGGAAGGCCAGCCAGGTCGTCGGCGAGTCCATGGTGGAACGCGGCACCGGAGCGATCGTCAACGTCGGCTCCATGTCGGGCATGATCGTCAACCGCCCCCAGTGGCACACCCCTTACGCCGTCTCCAAGGCCGGCGTGCACCACCTCACCCGGTCCCTCGCCGCGGAATGGGCGCCCAGGTCGGTCCGGGTCAACGCCATCGCCCCGGGCTACACCAAGACGGAGATCTCCGACATCGACCGCCCCGAGTACCGGCACTACTGGATCGACGAGGTCCCGATGCAGCGCTACGCGCAGGCCTCGGAGATCGCCCCGGCCGCGCTCTATCTGGCCAGTCCCGCTTCGTCGTTCGTGACCGGGGAGGTTCTGGTGATCGACGGGGGCTACACCTTGTGGTGAGTCGGGCCGGGTACGGCTCCTGACCTTGGCGAAGGTCCGTACCGGACGCGTCAAGTGATGGAGGAACAGGGCCTGTTGGGGCAGGTCTGCGGTCGGGTTCTGAACGGATCACCGGCGTCGTGCGCCCTCATCGACCAACTGCCATGGATTCGGCTTCAGTTGTTGACGCCGGCCACCGGCAGGTCTACAACCCGGAGAGAGCGCTCTCACATCTGCTGTTGCTCCTACCCCGCACGCCGAACCGGCTTGAGGAGAACACCCCATGCAGACTTCCGCCGGCGTACCCGGCACGCCCCGCAGACCTTCGGCCCGTGTCGTACGCCCCCGTACCGCTCTCGGACTTGTCGTCATCCTGATCGTCGCCTGCTTCGTCACGCTGACGTCGTCGCCCGCCCAAGCCGCCGAGCAGTTGCTGTCCCAAGGAAAGCCCGCCACCGCGTCCTCGACCGAGAGCGGGGCCTTTCCCGCGAGTGCGGCCGTGGACGGGAACACCGGCACCCGGTGGTCCTCGGCCTTCGCCGATCCGCAGTGGGTGCGGGTGGATCTCGGGTCCACCCAGCAGCTCACCCGGGTCGCGTTGAACTGGGAGGCCGCCTACGGCACCGCCTACCAGATCCAGATCTCCAACGACGCCAACAGCTGGACCACCGTCTACTCCACCACCACCTCCACCGGTGGCAACCAGAGCATCAATGTCTCCGGTAGTGGACGCTACGTGCGCGTGTACGGCACCGCGCGGGCCACCCAATGGGGCTACTCGCTCTGGGAGTTCCAGGTCTATGGGCCCGGGAGTACTACGCCGCCGGACGACTTCTGGGGGAGTACCAGTGACATTCCTCCGGCCGCCAACGCCGTCGAGGTGAAGATCCTCAACCGGACCAACGGCAAGTACCCGGACAGCCAGGTGTATTGGAGCTTCAACGGGCAGGTCCATTCCATCGCCGAGCAGCCCTACCTGGACATGCCGGCCAACTCCGCGGGGCGTATGTACTTCTATCTCGGCACGCCCAACGGGCCGTACTACGACTTCATCGAGTTCACCGTCGGCAGCAACGTCTTCAACGGGAACACCACCCGCGTCGACGCGTTCGGGCTCAAGCTCGCCATGCGGCTGCACAGCAAGGACGGTTACGACGTCGAGGTCGGTGAGAATCGGCAGACCTTCGCCGAGGATCGCGCCACTACATTCCAGCGGTTCACCGATGCCGTGCCTTCGCAGTTCAAGGTGCTGGCCCAGACCCAGGGGCCGTACCGGATCATCGCGCCCGGCAGCGACCCGAGTTTCCGTGCGGGTGGGGTCAACGCCAACTACTTCACGTCGTACGCCCAGTCGGTCGGCGTGAACGCGGCCACCTCCGACATCTTCGGTTGCGCCGCCTCGTTGGCCGCCAACCCCGACATGTGTGCCGCGCTCAACCGTCATGTGGCCACGCTGCCGGCCTCGCAGCAGTCCGACCCGGCGCAGTTCTACAAGGCCGCGCCCGCGAACTACTACGCCAAGTTCTGGCACGACAACGCCATCAACCAACTCGCCTACGGATTCCCGTACGACGACGTGGCGGGGCAGTCCTCCTTCATCTCGCACGCCAACCCGCAGTGGCTTCTGGTCGCCGTCGGTTGGTAGTGCGTCCGGATTTCTCCTGAACAGCGCGAAGCGGGGCCGCCCTTGTCAGGAAGGGCGGCCCCGCCTCATGCGGTGATGGTCTGCGCTACTCGATCGCTACTCGACGTTGATCGTGAAGGTGGACGTGGTGTTGCGGATGTCCTGGAAGTTGCCGCTCATCCGCAGGTTGCGGAAGGTGGCCGAGCCGACGGCGGGTCCCTGACCCGGTTCCGGCAACTCGTTGGCCCAGATGCCCCATCCGGACTTGGCGTCGAACGCGTCTCCGCTCTTCTTGGAGTTGGTGATGGAGATGTCGGTGAAGATCGTGTCCTTCACCGGGAACTGCGGCTGGCCACCGACGTAGTTGGTCTGGAACATCACGCCTCCGTAGGTGGAGTCGTCGATGTCGACGTCGTTGACCCGGATGCCCTGGAAGACCTTCGAGGCCGAGAACGCCCAGATCGCGGGGAAGACCTGGGAGCCCCAGAAATGGCCGCCGGTTCTGTCCAGGGAGACGTTCTCGATCGTCGTCGGATCGGTCCCGAAGCCGTTCATCGGGTAGCCGAAGTCCAGCGAGGAGATCGTGATGCCGGAGTAGACCAGGGTGTCGGCGACCCTGATGTTGCGGAAGGTGTTGTTGAAGCCGCCGTAGACGGCGATACCGGCCGCACGCCAGGTGAGCGTCGACGTCAGGTTCTCGTACAGGTTGTTCTTCTCGTCGGCGCCGCCCGCGTCGATCGCCGAGAAGAGCGCGAAGCTGTCGTCGCCCGTGGCCCTGGCGTCGTTGTTGACCACGTGGTTGTCCGTGGAGCCGTTCGTCATGTTGATGCCGTCGGCGAACGTGTCACGGATGCGGGAGTTCTTGATGGTCATGTTGTCGGTGTTGGCGCCCCAGTAGAGGCACACCATGTGCTCGACCCAGATGTCGTCGATGGTGATGTTGGAGACGTTGGAGAAGTCGAACACCTTGCCCGGTCCGTCGATTCGGGACGTGTAGTTGCCGAAGTAGGCGAAGCCGGTGAACGACGAGCCGTTGGCGGTCGCCTCGGCCCGGAAGCCGACGTCGGTGTTCTCCTGCGAGGACGGTGCGTGGAAGCGGGTGAACCACGACCCGGCTCCCAGGACCTTGACCGCCTTGCCGTAGACCTGGAACTTGCTGGAGGTCTCGTAGTCACCGGCGGGCAGGTAGACGCCGATCAGCTTGCCCGTGGTGTCCATGCGGACCTTGTCGAGCGCGTTCTGCACGTCCTGGTGCGAGAAACCGGCAGGGACCGTGTAGGCCGCCGGGTCCGGGTTCGGGACCGCCGTCGCCTGTTCGAGGTTGATGAAGTCGACCGCGTACGTGGAGGTGTTGGCCGCGTCCTTCTGGAGCCGGATCTTGGAGCCGGCGGGCACGGTCTTTCCGAGCTGGACGTTCGCCTCGTCGTAGATGTGGCGGGGGGCACCGGAGCCGGGCGAGTTGCCGGGCGCGGTCTCGTTGCCGTACAGCCAGGCGTACTTGGAGGTGAGGTCGATGGCCTTCAGGAACTGGCCGTCGACGTAGATGTTGAGTGTGGTGTCGGTGCCGTCGGGGATCTCGAAGCGGGTGACCAGGGTGTTGGTCGCCGCCCGGGTGGTCCACTCGACGTACTGACCGGTCGCGGAGAGGGTGACCGCCTTGCGGCCGCTGGCCTCGCCGGCGATGTCGCCGATGGTGCGGTTGGGTCCTACGACCTTGGCGCCGCCGCCGACGGTGCCGTCCTCGGCCTCGTACATGTCGTAGGGCATGTCCGCGCCGCGGCCGACGAACAGGTTCTGCGTGGTGGTGTTGTTGGTCCGCTTGACCGGCAGTTCGTTGGCGTCGTCGGCGATGACCGTGGTCACCGTGAACTTGCCGTTGGCCGCCGTCCATGAGCCCAGGGAGACCGGTGCGGTCGTCTGGCCGGACGCGATGGTGCCGTTGTAGGTGCCGGTGAGCGTTTTGACGGTGACGCCGTTCGCGTCCTTGACCGTCAGGGTGACGCCGTGGGCGCCGGACGCCGAGTCCACCGAACCCTGGTTCTTGATCGCCACGGTGAACGAGACGTTGTCACCGGCGGAGGCGCTGGTCGGGGACCAGGCGACCGGTGCGGCGACCAGGTCGGAGCTGGAGACCGGCTTGACGACGAGGGCGTCGGAGCGGGTGAAGACGTTGTTCGCCTCGTTCTGCTCGATGACCATGTTCGTCGGGTCCACCTCGGCGCCGACCGCGTAACTGCCCGCGTCCCGGGTGCCGATGCTCGCGGTGACCGTCGTCGACGCGCCGGCCGCGAGAGCCGGGACGTCCGCCGTGGCCGCCTTCGTGCCGCCCAGCGTGAAGTTCAGGTCGGTGGCCTTGGCCGCCTTGCTGCCGCTGTTGGTGACGGTCGCCGTCAGGCTGATGGCGTCCGACTCGACAGGCGCCGCAGGGGAGTTGGTGATGCCGGTGACCCTGAGGTCCGGGTTGGCCGCCGGGGTGCCGATCACCTGGAACTCGGCGACCTGCGCGCCGGGGGCGCCGGTGTTGGAGGCGAACTTGAGCTGGATGTCGGCCGCCGCGCCGGAGACCGGGATGGTCACCGTGTTGCCGCTCGACGGGTTGAACGTGTAGTCCTTCGCCGCGGCGAGACTCGTGAACGCGGTCGCGTCCTGGTCGCGGCCGAGCACTTGGATGTTCTGCGTACGCGTGGACCAGGCGGCGTCCGGATTGAGCTTGACGACGACCTGGCTGAGGTCGGCGTTGGCGCCCAGCTTGGTGGTGAGGGTGGCCGGGTAGGCGCCGCCCCCGCTCTCCCAATAGGTCGCGATCTGGCCGTCGTTGGCGTTCGCGGCGACATAGGTGAAGGTGTACGAGGAGGCCTCGATGGGCTTGCCCGCCGCGAGGTCGGAGCCGGTACCGTTGCCGGCCCGGGTCACGCTGTTGCTCGCCACCGACACGTTCCCGGCGGCGTCCTTGGCCTTCACGGTGTAGACGACCGTGGCCGTCGGCGACGGGGTGTCGGTGTAGGTCAGGACGGTGCCACCCACGGAACCGACGACCGTCCCGTTGGCGTACACGTCGTAGCCGGTGACCGCGACGTTGTCGCTCGACGCCTGCCAGGTGAGCTTCACGTCGTTGCCGGTCTGCGTGTAGGCGAGGTTGCCCGGCGCGGTGGGTGCCTGGGTGTCGCCGCCGGATCCCGCGCGGGTGACGCTGTTGCTGTTGGCGGAGACATTGCCCGCCGCGTCCTTGGCCCGCACGAAGTACGTGACGCTCGTGCCGGCCGACTGGGTGTCGGTGTACGTGAGGACGTTGCCGGCGACGCTCGCCCTCAACTGCCCGTTCGCGTAGACGTCGTAGCCGGTCACGGCCGTGTCGTCGGTCGCCGCGTTCCAGGTCAGCTTGATCTGCCCGGTGGCCGGCTCGGTGTAGGCCAGGCCCGTCGGCGCGGTGGGCGCCTGGGTGTCGCCGGTGGCCGGTCCGTAGACCTCCAGCTCGGACAACTGCCCCGCGGGCCAGCCGGTGTTGGCGGTGATCAGCACCCGGACGTACCGCGTGGTGGTCGTGTCAAGGGCGATGGTCGTGGACTGGTCGTTGGAGCTGTCGAAGGTGTACGCCTTCGAGGCCGTCAGATCGGTGAAGTTCTGGTTGTCGGTCGAGCCCTGGACCTTGAGGGTCTGGCTGCGGCTCGGCCAGCCGCTCGGCAGTCGCAGGGTCACCTGGTTGATCTGGACCGACGACCCGAGGTCGACCTTGATCCACTGCGGGAAGGCGTTGTTGGTGCTCTCCCAGTACGTGTTGCGGTTGCCGTCACCGGCGTTGGCCGCGCCGTACACGTCGGCGTGACCGCTCTCGCTGAAGGGCTTGCCCTGGGCGAGGTTGGGGGTCGCGGCTGCGGCGGTGAGGACCTGAAGCTCCGCCAACTGGGCGGTTCCGGCGACCGAGTTGGCGCTGAAGTCGGCCCGTACGAACCGGGCGAGGGTCGCGGGGAAGGAGACCTTCACCGTGTTGCCGTTGCCGGGGCTGAAGACGTACTGCGCCGACGTCTTGAGCGTCGCGAAGCTCTTTCCGTCGGCGCTGCCCTGGAGTGCCAGGGTCTGCTTGCGGGTCTGCCAGTCCTCGGGCAGGCGCAGCACGACCTGGCGGACGCGCTCGGTCTTCCCGAGGTCGGTCTGCACCCACTGGGCCGACTTCTTTCCGGCCTGCCAGTAGGTGTCGGTGTCGCCGTCGGTGATGTTGGCGGCCTTGTGCGCGCCGCGGGTGCTGCCCGCCGTGGTCCTGGCGTCCGCGGCGGCGTTGGGGCCGCCGGCCGCGTGGGCGCCGACGGCGGGCAGGCCCAGAATCATGACGGCTGAGGCGAGCGCGGCGGTCGCTGCGCGCCGTCTGGTGGATCTCTGCTTGTGTCGAGTCATGCGGGGTCGCTTCCTGCGGAGGCTCGCGCGCCGGTGGGGGCGGCGAGGGCGGCTCATTCCTGGCGGAGTGGTGCAGAAAGGTGCAGGACGATCAGAGAGTGCAGGACGATCAGAGAGGTGCGATGGGGGCGGCTCAGGCGAGAATTTGCAGTGTTTCATCGAAATATTGCAGAGCCGAGTGAATGGGTCTACAGCTCTAACAGCACAATTTTCACCAGAAGCACTCAGTGCTTGGCGGCGGCAGCGGCGCGCGATACTGAGCGGCAGTGATGAACTTGCGTTCCGAGAGTGCAAGCGAACGCAAGAAGCGCAAATTCTTGCGTGATTTCTACGCCTGTATGCTCCCCGGAAGCGGGGTCCGGGCGGGCCTGCCGGTCAGGACGTCGAGGATGTTGTCGACCGCCAGGTCGACCATCGCGGCACGGGTGGACTCGGTCGCCGAGCCGATGTGCGGGAGCGTGACGACGTACGGCTCCGCGACCAGCGGGGACAACTCCCGTCCCATCGGCTCGTGTTCGTAGACGTCGAGGCCGGCGGAGTGCAGTCGGCCCTCGCGGACGGCGTGCAGCAGGGCGTCCTCGTCCACGACCCCGCCGCGGGAGGTGCTGACGAGCGTGGCGGTCGGCTTCATCACGGCCAGTTCGCGGGCTGAGATCAGATGCCGGGTCTCCTCGGTGAGGGGCACGTGCAGCGACACGACGTCGGACTCGGTCAGCAGCGTCGGCAGGTCCACCGCGGTCGACAGGTCGTCGTCGGGGGCGTACGGGTCGTGGTGGAGTACGCGCATGCCGAAGCCGTGGGCCCGGCGGGCCACCGCGCGGCCGATCTGGCCGTAGCCGATCAGGCCGAGAGTGGCGCCGTGGATGTCCTGGCCCAGGTAGTCGTGCATCCGGAACAGCTCCCACGCGCCGTCCGCCAGACTCGCGGACGCGGCGCCGAGCCGGCGGCGGGCGCCGAGGATCAGCGCGAAGGTGAGGTCGGCGGTGGTCTCCGCGAGCACGCCCGGGGTGTGGGTGACGACGATCCCGCGCTCCGCGGCGGCGGCCCGGTCGACGTTGTCGAAGCCCATGCTCGCCAGCGCGACGACCCGCAGCGAGGGGCCCGCCGCGTCCATCAGCGCGGCGTCCACCGGGTCGTTGCCGAGGGCCAGTACGCCGCTCACTCCGGGTGCGAGCGCGGCGAGGTCGGCGGGGCCGGGCTTTTCGGTGCCGGGCCAGGCCACCAGCTCCGCCGATTCGGACAGGCGGATCAGACCGTCGCCCGGCAGGTTTTCACGGGTGACGAGGACGCGCTCTTCCATCTGCTTCTCCAGTGCCGAGACATGCGTAAAAGACCAGGTCGACCAATTCGATCGACGCTAGTCGGGGCCGTCACCGGAAACAAATAGCGGATTCTTCTGACGCTATCGGGGATCCTTATCCCCGATCAGTTCGGGGGATCCTGGTCCCCGATCAGTTCGAGGGATCCTTGTCCTCGATCAGTTCGAGAAACAGATCGTGCACGGCCAGTGCGGGCTCGGAGAGCGGCTGATTGTCGGACGTCACCAGCGACAGCTTGACCTGGATCACCGGCTCCACGATCCGCCGCACGGACAGCGAGCGGACGTCCAGGATGGCGCGCGCCGCCGACCAGGGCAGCACCGTCGCGCCCAGGCCCGCGTCCACGGCGTTGACCAGCGTCAGCGCGGATTCGACCTCGCCGACCACGTTCAACTGGAGGGACGCCTGCTGGAAGGCGGCGTCCACGACCTGCCGGATGGTGTGGATGCGGCTGGGCAGCAGCAGCGGCACGCTCGCCAGATCAGCCAGGCGCACCTCGCCCTGTCCCGGCGGGGCCGTCTCGCCGGGCGCGCCGATCAGGAACAGGTCCTCGGTGCGGACGGGCTCGAACTGCACGCCCCGGAGCGGCCCCGCCCCGTAGATGAACGCCATGTCCATCCGGCCCGTCATGATCGCCTCGCTGATCACGCCGCCGAAGTTCTCGTTGATGTGCAGCAGGATGTCCGGGTAGCGCTCGCGCACGCTCTTCAGGAGCGGCAGGGCGAGGGCCGCGCCCAGGCTGTACGGCGCGAGGCCGACCGACACGCTGCCGGCGGGGGCCCGGCCCGAGACCTCGACGGCCGCGTGCGCCAGATCCACCTGCCGCAGGATCAGCTGCGCGTGCTGGTACAGCGCCCGGCCCGCCTCGGTCGGGGCGACCCCCCGCTTGCTGCGGATCAGCAGCTGCTGGCCGAACTGCGCCTCCAGCGCGGACAGTTGCTGGCTGAGCGCCGGCTGGGCGATGTGCAGGATGTCGGCCGCGCGCGTGATGCTCCCCGCGTCGATGATCTTGATGAACGAGTACAGACGCCTGGTGTCCATGCGCGGGGCCTTCCAGATGGAGCGAAGCCTCATCGTAGGGAGGGATCACCCCCGAGCACAGCCCCGGCGAGTGGAGGGTGTGAGGGGAGTCATAGCGGTTCGCGATAACGCCAGACCGAACGGATATTGGCGATCACGCGACCGCCGGAATAAGTTGTGCGGAACAAGTCGAGCGGAGCATCCGCACCGGGCCATTCCCCGTTCACGGTTTCCGGACTCACGAAGACGTGATGGTGTCCGCTCCCAGAATTCTGCTCCCCACAATTCCGCTCCCCAGGATTCCCCTTTCCTGAATTCCCTTCCCGGCATTCCCTCCCGGAGGACGTCATGACTCCCATGGTTGATCTCGTCGCCGATCTCGGCGAGGGATTCGGCGCGTACACGATGGGCGACGACGCGGCCCTTCTGGAGTTGCTGACGTCCGCCAATGTGGCCTGCGGATTCCATGCCGGTGATCCGCGCATCATGGACGCCACCGTGCGGACGTGCGTGGAGAAGCAGGTGGCCGTGGGCGCGCACCCCAGCTTTCCCGACCTGGTCGGCTTCGGCCGCCGCGCGATGGACCTCACCCCTGAGGAGGTCCGCACGGACATGCTGTACCAGATCGGCGCCCTCCAGGCCTTCGCCGTCGCCCACGGCACCCAGGTGCAGCACATGGCCCCGCACGGCCGCCTCGGCAACCTGGTCGCCGTCCGCGCCGACTACGCCCGCGCCGTCGTGGACGCCGTGGCCGCGCTGGACGAGTCGATGGTCGTGCTGGCACAGGACGGGGAGCTGGCCGACGCGGCCCGCGCCCGCGGACTGCGCGTGGGCATCGTAGGCATCGCGGACCGCGCCTACCGCGCCGACGGGACGCTCGTCCCGCGCACCGAGGCCGGAGCGGTGATCCACGACCCGGACGAGGTCGCCCGGCGCACTCTGCGGATGGTCACCGAAGGCGTCATCCGCAGCGTCGACGGCACGGATGTCCAAGTCGCCTGCGACACCGTGCTGTTGCACGGAGACAGCCCTGGAGCGATCGCGCTGGCCGGGCGGATCCGCGAGCAACTCCTCGCCGCCGGTGTCGAGATCACCTCGCTCGACAAGGTGCTGAGCGGCAAGGGGGCCTGACGTGACGGGTCTTGAGGTGAAGGGTCCTGAGGTGACGGATCTTGGGGTAAGGGGTCCTGAGGTGACGGATCTTGAGGTGAACGCCGGCGTCACGATCATCGACTGCGGCGACTCCGCCCTCATGGCCAAGGCCGTAGGACTCGACGCCGAAGCCGCCTGGCAACTGGTCCACGCCCTCGCCGACGCCTTGGACGCCGTCCGGCTCACCGGTGTGCACGACGTGGTGCCCACCTACGACGCCCTGCTCGTGGAGTTCGACTGCACGCGCACCGACCACGCCACCGTACGGAGCGTCCTGGCGCACGAGGCCGCCCGCCTCGGCCCGCGTCCCGAACCGACGACCTCGCCACGCCACTTCCTCGTCCCCGTCGTCTACGGCGGTGAGTACGGCCCCGACCTCCCGGTGGTGGCGGCCCAACTCGGCCTGACCGAAGGCGAGGTGGTCGACCTGCACTCCGGGTCCGATCTCACCGTGCGCTGCCTCGGCGCACCCGCCGGCGCCCCGATGACGGACGGCCCGCCCTTCCCGAAACCGGTGCCTCGCCTCGCCTCGCCCCGCACCAAGGTCGCCCCCGGCTCGGTCGCGGTCGCCGGCCGGCAGGCGGTCATCTGCCCGATGCCCTCGCCCGGCGGCTGGCCCCTCCTCGGCCGCACCCCCGTGCGCGTCCTCGACCTGCACAGCGACCCGATCACCGCGTACCGGCCCGGCGACACCTTCCGCTTCCGGCCCATCGAGGCCCAACAGTGGGACGAATACGCCGACTTGAGCCTCGCGGACTTGGTGGACTCGGCGGCTACGACAGACGTGACGGACGCGGCAGACCTGGTGGTCCACCATGGCTGACACCCTCACCATCCGCACCCCCGGCATCGTCACCGTCCAAGACCTCGGCCGCGTCGGCCGCTCCCGCTACGGGCTGCCCGCCAACGGAGCCGCCGACCAGCACTCGGCGCGCGTCGCCAACGTCCTGTGCGGCAACGACGAACGCGCCCCGCTGCTGGAGATCACGGCACTCGACTTCGCGTGCGTGCCGTCCAGCGACATCCTCGTCGCGGTGACCGGCGCCCCCGCCGATGTCACCGTCGACGGAGGCGTACGGCCGCAGTGGGAACCCGTTCCGGTGCGGGCCGGCGAGACCGTCAAGGTCAGCGGCATCCGGCAGGGACTGCGCGTCTATCTGGCCGTGCTCGGCTCCTTCGAGGCGGACCGGTTGCAGGGCAGTTGCGCTCCCGACACGATCCTCGGCTTCGGCCCGGCCCTGAGCGCCGGCGACGAACTCGTCCTGCGCGCGGCCTGTCCGCCCCTCGACCACCCGTTCTCCCGCATCCCCCTCTTCCGCCTCAAAGCACCCGTCCCGTCCTTCCCCGCCAGCTGGACCATCGACGTCACCGACGGCCCCGACCGGGCCGAGTTCGGGGACACGGGACGGCGCCTGTTCGACGCCCCCTTCACGGTCACCTCGCGAAGCAACCACATCGGCCTGCGACTTCAGGGCGAGGTGCCCCGCCGCGTCACCACGGGCGAGGTGCTCTCCCGGGGCGTCCCGATCGGCGCCGTCGAAGTACCCGCCGGGGACGAACTCCTCGTACTGCACCGCGGCCGCGGTGTCACGGCCGGCTACCCCGTCCTCGCCGTAGTCACCGCCACCGGCCTGTCCGCCCTGGGCCAGGTCCGCCCAGGCCAAACCCTCCACTTCCGCCACCGCACCCTCGCCCAGGCGGTAGCCGCCCACCGCACCCAACGCAACGCCATAGCCGCCCTGAGATCCAGGGTCAGCACGGCTTTCGACGCCCTACGCATCCGCGCACCCGCGGGAACGTGACCGACCGCTTTTAGGGGCGCGGGGAACTGCGCGCCCAGCCCCCACCGCCCCGCGCCAGACCCACAACCGCTTCCTCCCCACCCGCACACAGCCCACTCGCACACAAAACCCACCCCGTCCCGCCAACCCGCTGGAAGCACCCCGCACGGAGCCGCAACACCCCTCATCCCACGCCTGCTGCTCAAGACAGGAGACGCCATGAGTACCGTGGCCGCTCAGCCAGTCCCCAACACGGTCGATCCCAGAACCGCCCGCAAGGTCACCCTCGCCGGGTGCGTCGGCATCTTCGCCGAGCTCTACGACAACGGCATCTTCGGCTTCATGGCCGGATCGCTCGCCGCGGTCTTCTTCCCCGGCTCGGACAACGCGATCCAGCTCGTCTTCCTCGGCTACGCCGTCTCCTTCTTCTTCCGCCCCCTCGGCGCCGTCATCTGCGGTCACCTCGGCGACCGCATCGGACGCCAGCGGATGCTGGTCTTCGTCATCATGCTGATCAGCATCGCCACCGCGGCCATCGGCATCCTGCCCACCTACGCGAGCATCGGCGTCGCCGCTCCCGCCCTGCTGATCCTGCTGCGCGTCGCCCAGGGCTTCTCCGTCGGCGGCGAGGCGTCCGGCGCCATGAGCTTCCTCGCCGAACACGCCCCGGAGGGCAGGCGCGGCCTCTACACCAGCTACGCGCAGATCGCCTCGTTCCTCGCCCTGCTCACCGGCACCCTGGTGGCTGCCGCGATGACCAGCGGACTCGGCGACGACCGCATGCAGTCCTGGGGCTGGCGCATCCCGTTCCTGCTCGCCGTGCCGCTCGGCATCACCGGCATCTACATCCGCAAGCGGATCAGCGACACGCCCAACTTCACGCGCCTGAAAGAAGAGGACGGGCTGTCCAAGAACCCCCTCAAAGAAGCATTCAAGTCGCCCGAGCACCGCCGCGCCATGCTGCTCGCCCTGTTCATCCCGCTGATGAACGGCTCCGGCTACTACGTCCTGTTCAGCTACATGCCCACCTTCATGAGCAGCGAGCTGGACTTCGGCAAGGTCCAGGGCCTCCTCGTCACCGCCTCCAGCCTGGTCGCGATCTGTATCGCCATCCCGTACATGGGCCGCCTCTCCGACCGCATCGGACGCAAGAAGGTCATCGCCGGCGCCGCGATCGCCATGGCCGTCGTCGGCATCCCCTGTTACCTCCTCATCGGCACCGGCAACGTGGCCCTCGCCGTCATCGGCGCCTGCGTCATGGCCGTCGTGTTCGCCGGGCACACCGGCGTCATCCACATCCTGCTCGTCGAACTCTTCCCGACCCGCGTGCGCTACTCCGCCTACGGCCTGGGCTACAACGTCTCCTCCGCCCTCTTCGGCGGCACCGCCCCGCTGCTCATGACCTACCTGATCGACCGCACGGGCAACGTCAACATGCCGGCCTTCTACGCCGTGATCACGGCCCTGGGCACGCTCATCGCCGTGTCCCGCGTGCAGGACCGGGCACACCTGCCCCTGCGCGACGCCTGACCCACCCCGGCATTCAGGCAACCCCGCGCCCGAGCCTCCCTCGCGCCCAAGCAACCCGCACCCCGCACCCGCACGGCCCGTACACCCCCCACCCCGCACAGCAAGGAGCCCTCAGCATGCCCATCTCCGACTACAGGACGGCCCTCGTCACCGGAGCGTCGACCGGCATCGGAGCCGTGGTCGTCGAGCGCCTCGCCAAGCGCGGCCTCGAAGTCCACGCCGTGGCCCGCAACGCCGACCGGCTCAACACCCTTGCCGACGAGACCGGTTGCATCCCGCACGCCGTCGACATCACCGACACGGAGGCGCTCACCGCCGTACTCGACGGCCTGGAGATCGACGTTCTCGTCAACAACGCGGGCGTCTCCCGCACCGGCAACATCCTGACCGCCGACGAGTTCGCCGTGGACGAGCAGATCGCCGTCAACATCCAGTCGGTCCTGCACCTGGTCCGCCTGCTCATGCCCGGCATGGTCGAGCGCGACCTCGGACACATCGTCAACATCAGCTCCATCGCCGGTGTCTACAACTTCGGCGGCAACACGATCTACCACGCGACCAAGGCCGCCGTGCACACCCTCTCCCGCCAACTCCGGGTCGACGGCTACGGCCGCCGGGTCCGCGTCAGCGAGATCTGCCCCGGCCGCGTGGAGACGGAGATCTTCGGCCGCCTCCTCGGTGACATGGAGGCCGCCCAGCGGGAGTTCTACGACGGCTACGAGTCCCTCAAGCCCGAGGACATCGCCGACGCCATCGAGTTCGCCGTCGACGCGCCCCGGCACGTCAACATCGGCCACATCGAGATCCTGCCCACCTTCCAGGTGCCCGGCGGTCTCAACTTCGAGCGCAGGGAGGGCTGATCACATGAAGACGGCAGAGCGTCACCTGAAGACGGCAGAGCGACTGCGCCGCATCAAGCCCTCGCCGAGCACGGCGGCGGCCCAGCGCGTCCGCGAGCTGAAGAGCCAGGGGCTCACCATCCTCGACCTCACCGTGGGCGAGCCCGACTTCGACACCCCCGACCACGTCAAGGCCGCGGCGATCAAGGCCATCGAGGCGGGCGAGACCAAGTACACGCCGGTGAACGGCACTTCGGCCCTGCGCACGGCGATCGCCGGCAAACTCCGCGAACGCCACGGACTCGACGTCACCGACTCCCGCATCACCGTCGGCGGCGGCGCCAAGCAGGTCATCTTCCTCGCCCTGATGGCCACCCTGGACGAAGGCGACGAGGTCATCGTCCCCGCCCCGTACTGGGTGTCCTACCCGGACATGGTCCGCGCCAACGACGGCACGCCGGTCATCGTCGACTGCCCGGAGGCGGAGGGCTTCAAGCTCACGCCGGAACGGCTCGCGGCGGCGATCACCGAGCACACCCGCTGGGTCGTCCTCAACACCCCGGGAAACCCGACCGGATCCGCGTACACCACCGCCGAACTCCAGGCCCTGGCCCAGGTGTTGCTGGCCCACCCGCACGTCGGCGTCCTCACCGACGAGATCTACGACGAGATCTGGTACGGCTATGAGGACGCCCCGTCCCTCGCCGCCGTCGAACCCCGCCTGGCCGACCGGGTGTTCCTCACCAACGGTGTCTCCAAGACGTATGCGATGACCGGGTGGCGCATCGGATACGGGGTCGGTCCTGCGGACCTGGTCACCGCGATCAACACCCTCCAGTCCCAGACCTCTTCGTGCCCCTCCTCCGTGAGCCAGGCCGCCGCTGCCGCCGCGCTCACCGGGCCGCAGGACTTCGTACGGGACACCGTGCGGGTCTACCGCGCGCGTCGGGACGCGACCGTGAAGCTCGTCAACGACGTGCCCCGGCTCAGCGCCACCGTCCCGGACGGAGGCTTCTACCTCCTCGTCAACTGCCGGGCTGCCATAGGGCAATTCACCCCTGCCGGCACCCGGATCGAGAACGACGAGGACTTCGCCCGGTACCTCCTCGACGACCAGCAGGTGGCGGTGATCCACGGAGCCGCGTACGGCGCTCCCGGCTACTTCCGCATCTCGTTCGCCACGTCGACGGACGTCCTCACCGAGGCCTGCGAACGCATCGCAACGGCGTGCGCCGCACTGACCGCCGCCGCTCCCTCCGAGCCCTCCGCCTGAAAGGTCATCATGATCCGCGTCAGCACCAAGTTCGAGCGGCCGGAACCCTCCGTCGTCCGGCAGTTGAGCGCCTTCTCCTCGGCCACCATCCACGAGGCACAGGGCCGGCTCGGGGCGCTGGACTCGGCGATCAAGCCGGTCGACCACCGCATGTCCCTGTGCGGCCCCGCCTTCACCGTCCAGTGCGCCCCGCGCGACAACCTCATGCTCCAGACCGCCATCGCCTACGCCCGGCCGGGCGACGTCGTGGTCGTGTCCGCCGGCAACTACGAGGAGGCGGGCTCCTTCGGTGACGTCCTCGCCAACGCCTGCCAGTCCAAGGGCCTCGCGGGCCTGATCACCGACACGGGTGTTCGGGACACCGAGGACCTGCGCGATCTGGGCTTCCCGGTCTTCTCCCGCAGCGTCTCGATCAAGGGCACGGTCAAGGAGACCGTCGGCCCGATGTGCGAGCCGGTCACCATCGGCGGGGTGCTCGTCCGCCCGGGTGACGTGATGCGGGCCGACGCCGATGGCGTGGTCGTCGTCCGCCAGGAGGACGCCGTCGAGGCGGTCGCCGCCTCGCAGCGGCGGGTCGACACGGAGGCGGAGTACATCGCGGCGTACCGGGCGGGCCGGACGGTCGTAGAGATCTGCAATCTCGAACCGCTGCTCGCGGCGAAGGGCCTGGTCATCGAGGACTGACCCGCCCTGACCCGCTCCTGACCGACCGCCCGGACCCACCCTCCCGACCCCTCTCACACCGCCCGCCCCACCCCTGTGCGTCCCGCGTAACCCCCGACGACCGGCCCAGGAGACACCGGCGTAATGGGCATTTCGTACGGTCGCGGAAGCTCCACCCGCACGGGACGATCAGGAGAGGCAGGGGATGCCCGTGGCCGCGCCGCACTCGGGGAACGCCGGCACGAGGAAGGTGCGCACGGTCTGCTCCTACTGCGGAGTGGGCTGTGGCATGGTCCTCGACGTCGGCATGGGCCCGGACGGACGGCGTACGGTCCTGAAGGCGTCCGGCGACAAGGCGCACCCCGCGAACTTCGGCCGGCTCTGCACCAAGGGCGCGACCACCGCCGACATGCTGGCCGCGCCCGGCCGGCTGACCACCGCCCTGCGTCGGCCCGAGCGGGGCGCGCAGGAGGAGCCCGCAGCCCTTGCTCCGGCGATCACCGAGACGGCCCGGCGGCTGCGCGCGATCATCGACGAGCACGGGCCCGACGCGGTCGCCTTCTACGTCTCCGGACAGATGGGGCTCGAAGCGCAGTACCTGGCGAACAAGCTGGCCAAGGGGTTCGTGCGGACCAACCAGATCGAGTCGAACTCCCGGCTGTGCATGGCCAGCGCCGGCACCGGCTACAAGCTGTCGCTCGGGGCGGACGGCCCGCCCGGCTCGTACCAGGATCTCGACCGCGCCGACGTCTTCTTCGTCATCGGCTCCAACATGGCCGACTGCCACCCGATCCTGTTCCTGCGGATGATGGACCGGGTGAAGTCGGGCGGCGCGAAGGTGATCGTCGTCGATCCACGTCGTACCGCGACCGCCGAGAAGGCCGATCTCTTCCTCCAGATCAAGCCCGGCACCGATCTGGCGCTCCTCAACGGCCTGTTGCACCTGCTCCACGAGAACGGGCACACCGACCCCGACTTCATCGCCCGGTACACCGAGGGCTGGGAGGCGATGCCCGCCTTCCTCGCCGACTACCCGCCCGCCGCCGTCGCCGAGATCACCGGCCTCGCCGAGGACGACTTGCGGGAGGCCGCCCGGCTGATCGGCGAGGCGGGGGAGTGGACCAGCTGCTGGACCATGGGCCTCAACCAGTCCACGCACGGCACCTGGAACACCAACGCCCTGGTCAACCTGCATCTTGCGACGGGCGCGATCTGCCGTCCGGGCAGCGGCCCCTTCTCCCTCACCGGCCAGCCCAACGCCATGGGCGGCCGGGAGATGGGGTACATGGGGCCGGGGCTGCCCGGTCAGCGGTCCGTCCTCGTCGACCAAGAGCGGGCGTTCATAGAGGAGTTGTGGGGGCTGCCGGCCGGCAGCGTCCGCGCCGACGGGGTCGGCAAGGGCACCGTCGAGATGTTCCGGAAGATGGCCGACGGCGAGATCAAGGCCTGCTGGATCATCTGCACCAACCCGGTCGCCTCCGTCGGCAACCGCAAGACGGTCATCGAGGGCCTGGAGGCGGCCGAGTTCGTCGTGACCCAGGACGCCTTCGCCGAGACCGAGACCAACGCGTACGCCGATGTCGTGCTGCCCGCCGCCCTGTGGACCGAGACCGAGGGCGTCCTCATCAACAGCGAGCGCAACCTCACCCTCGCCGCCCCGGCCACCGACCCGCCCGGCGAGGCGATGGCCGACTGGCGGATCATCGCGGCCGTCGCCCGGGAGATGGGGTACGAGGAGGGCTTCTCCTACGACAGCGCCGAGGACGTCTTCGAGGAACTGAAGCGGGCCTGGAACCCGAAGACCGGCTGGGACCTGCGCGGGGTGACCTACGAACGGCTGCGCTCCACCCCCGTGCAGTGGCCGGCCCCGACCGAGGACGGGCCCGACCGCAACCCGGTCCGGTACGTGAACGGGGACGGCTCGCTTACGTTCCCCACCGCGAGCGGCCGTGCCGTCTTCTTCGCCCGGCCGCACATCCCGGCCGCCGAAATGCCCGACGACGACTACCCGTTCGTCCTCAACACCGGTCGGCTGCAGCACCAGTGGCACACGCTCACCAAGACCGCGAAGGTGCCCAAGCTGAACCGGCTCGCCCCCGGGCCCTTCGTCGAACTGCATCCACGGGACGCCGACCGACTCGGCGTCGGCGAAGGCGACTCGGTGGAGGTGGCTTCCCGGCGCGGGCGTGCGGTACTGCCCGCCGTGGTCACCGACCGTGTACAGCCGGGGAGTTGCTTCGCGCCCTTCCACTGGAACGACGTGTTCGGGGAGTACCTGAGCGTCAACGCGGTCACCAGTGACGCGGTCGATCCGCTGTCTTTCCAGCCCGAGTTGAAGGTCTGCGCGGTGTCGCTGACGAAGGTGTCGACGCCGGTGACGGTACGGATTCCGGGGCCGGGTGCGGTGAGTTCGGGCACGGGGAACTCTGATGTGGCGCGGTCGGACACGGAGAGGTCGGGCGCGGAGAGGCAGGGTGCGGAGAGGCCGGGCGCGGCGATCGTGCCCTCCGGCGGACCCTTCGGTCTCGAACCCGGTCCGCCGCCCCAACTCACCGCCCTCGAACGGCAGTACCTCGTCGGCTTCCTGGCCGGTATCCCCTCCGGCGCCCCGGGCGTGCCCGTCCTCCCGCCCTCCGCACCCTTCAGTGCCGAGCACGCCCTGTGGGTCAACGGCGTGCTGGCCGGCATGTACTCGCGGGCGACGCCGGGCACCGCCGACACCGGCCTGCCCGCGAGGTCGCCCGGCCGTGAGGTGGTGATCCTGTGGGCCTCGCAGACCGGCAACGCCGAGGAGTTCGCCGCCGCGATCGCCGAGCGGCTCAAGACGGACGGGCACGCCCCCTCCCTGCTCGGCATGGACGAGACCGACCCCGCCACCCTGCCGCCCGGCGCCGATCTGCTCCTCGTCACCAGCACCTTCGGCGACGGCGACGCCCCCGACAACGGCACCGGCTTCTGGGAGACACTGGCCGCCCCCGACACCCCGCGCATGGAAGGCCGCCGCTACGCCGTCCTGGCCTTCGGCGACTCCTCGTACGCCGACTTCTGCGGCCACGGCCGCCGCCTGGACCAACGCCTGCGGGAACTGGGCGCGTCGAGCCTGACACCCCGTACGGACTGCGAGCCGGACTACGAGGACGCGGCGCACGCGTGGCTGGACGAGGTGCTCACGGCGCTCGGCACGCTCGCTGGAGCCTCTGAGCGGGAGTCCGGGCCGACTACGGGTGACCTCGCCTCAACCTCCCTCGCCTCAGCCCCAGTCGGCCCCGCCCCTGTGGCCCCAGTGGCCCCTGTCGCCCCGCGTCCCAGGAAGCCCGCCCCCGTCACCGCCCGCCTCACCGGCAACCGTCTCCTCAGCCGCCCCGGCGCCGGCAAGGAGGTCCGCCGGTTCACCTTCGACACCCGGGACAGCGAGACTCCGCTCGTCTACGAGGCGGGCGACGCGCTCGGCGTCCGGCCGCTCAACTCCCGTGCCCTGGTGGGGGAGTGGCTGACCGTGACCGGCCTCGACGCGGACACCCCGGTCGACCTGAACGGCGTAGGAGAGGTCCCGCTCGGTGAGGCGCTGCTGCGGCACCTCGACATCACCCGGATCACCCCGGGACTGCTCCGCTTCCTCACCGAACGGGTAGGCGACTCACGGGAGTTGAAGAAGCTGCAGCGCCCCGACAACAAGGACGGCCTGGCGAAGTGGTGTTGGGGCCGACAGGCCGTCGACCTGGTCGCCGAACACCCGGTCCGGGCCGGCGCACAGGAGTGGACGGACGTCCTCGGGCGCCTCCAACCCCGCCTGTACTCCATATCGTCCAGCCCGCTGACCGACCCCCACCAGGTCTCCCTCACCGTCTCCGTCGTGCGCTACGAGAACCTGGCCGGCCGCCCGCGCCAGGGCGTCTGCTCCCCGTTCCTCGCCGACGCCGAACCGGACACCCTCGTACCGGTGCACGTCCAGCACTCCCCGCACTTCCGCCCGCCCGTCGACCCGGCCACCCCGATGGTCATGATCGGCCCCGGCACCGGAGTCGCCCCGTTCGTCGGCTTCCTGGAACAGCGCCGCGCCCTCGGCCACCGCGGCCCCAACTGGCTGTTCTTCGGCGAACAGCACCGGGCCACCGACTTCTACTACGAGGACGAGCTCACCGATCTCCTCGCCGACGGCACCCTCGACCGCCTCGACACCGCCTTCTCCCGCGATCAGCGCGCCAAGGTCTACGTCCAGGACCGCATGCGCGAGCACGGCCCCCTGCTCTGGTCCCGCCTCCAGGAGGGCGCCCACCTCTACGTCTGCGGCGACGCCTCCCGCATGGCCAAGGACGTCGATCGGGCCCTGCGGGACATCGCCGCCCTGCACGGCGGCCTGGACGAGGCGGGAGCGGCGGCGTACGTGAAGCAGCTCGCGGCGGACAAGCGGTACGTCAGGGACGTGTACTGAGCGGCTCCCGGCCAGAGGTGAGGGGCGGCTCCCGGCAGAGGACGAGGAACGGCTCCCGGCAGAGGCGAGCGGGACGGCAGATGCGAGGGTGAATATCCCATTCACCTTGCACAAGCCTGGCTGAATTGCCGTTCACATGCGCAGACGCGTTTGCCTGTCCCCGTCTCCCGGGTACCGTCTTGCGGGAGGTGGTGGCCCGTGAGCCAGTCCCTGATCCAGCCGGTCGCCGAGCTCGCCCTGACCGGGGACCTCGCCCGACCGGCCCGGCTGACCGTGCCGGACCTGCTCCGCTGGCCGCAGCACCGGGCCCGGGTCACCTTCGACTGCGCCACCAGCGGCCCCCAGCACCACCACTTCACGGGACCACGCCTGTACGACGTGCTCACCGACGCCGGACCCGGCTTCGACCCCCGCCGCCGCAAGGACCGGCTGCGCTTCCTGATCGCCGTCACCGGCGCCGACGGCCACCACGCCCTGCTGACCTGGGCCGAGATCGACCCCGACTTCGCGCACGCGCCCGTACTGCTCGCGGCGAGCATCGACGACACCCCGCTCGACCGCGCCGGACCCCAGCTGGTGCTCCCGCAGGACCGCTGCGGCGCCCGCTACATCAGCGGCATCAGCGCGATCCGCGTCGACGGGGATTACGTACGCCGGTGACACGGGGTCCCCGCACGCCGTTGGACAAGGCACCCTGATCGCATGCTGCTCCGCAGGCTCGAATACCTCGTCGCGCTCGCCCGTGAACGCCACTTCGCGCGCGCCGCGGCCGCCTGCTACGTCTCGCAGCCGACCCTGTCCGCCGCGATCCGCCGCCTCGAACACGAACTGGACGTCCCGATCGTGCGCCGCGGCAGACGGTACGAGGGCCTCACCCCCGAAGGTGAGGTCGTCCTGGCGTGGGCGCACCGCATCCTCGCCGAACGGGACGCCCTGCAACAGGAGTTGTCGGCCCTGCGCGACGGCCTGGCCGGCACCCTACGGCTCGGCGTGGTGCCCACCGCGCTGCCCGCCGCCTCCCTGCTGACCACCCCGTTCTGCGACCGCCACCCGCGCGCCCGGGTCACCCTGGAGTCGCTGTCGTCCGTGGACATCACTCAGGGACTCACCGAGTTCGAGCTGGACGCGGCGATGACCTACCTCGACGACGACACCCTGCGCCACGTGCGCCGCTTCCCGCTGTACGAGGAGCGGTACGTGCTGCTCACCCCCGTCGGCGGCGCGCTCGCCGGGGTCGCGAAGGCCAGCTGGTCCCAGGCCGCCACGCTCCCGCTGTGCCTGCTCAACCCCCGGATGCGCAACCGTCGCATCATGGACGAGTGCTTCGCCGCCGAGGGCGTCACGGCCACGCCCGCCATCGAGTCGGACAGTGTCGCGGGGCTCTACGCCCATCTGACCGGCGGCCGTTGGTCCAGCGTGATCTCGCACGCGTGGCTGTACATGTTCGGCGTCCCCGACGGCATGCGGGTCATACCGCTGGAAGGACCCGCGCACGGACCGCGCGTCGGCCTGGTCGTCGCCCGCAGCGAACCCCAATCGGTGCTGGCCGAGGCGCTGTTGAAGGTCGCGCGGGAGGCGGGGGTGCGGGACGCGCTGGACGAGCTGCTGCACACGTACCTGAGCGACGGCACCTGACGCCTCCCCGCCGACGGCAGTTGATAGCCGTCGGCTATCCCGACATCACAAAGAACGCTTTGACCAGGGCGGTTGCCCGCGAGCATCGTGAACAGCACCTTCCCGCAACGCCAGTTGAGGAGCCGCGACATGGCCAAGGTGCTCTGCGTGCTGTACGACGACCCCACCGACGGATACCCCACCACGTACGCCCGCGACGACCTCCCCGCGATCGACCACTACCCCGGCGGCCAGACCACCCCGACCCCCGAGGCGATCGATTTCACCCCGGGCCACCTCCTCGGCAGCGTCTCCGGCGAACTCGGCCTGCGCGCCTTCCTGGAGAAGGCGGGCCACACCCTCGTCGTCACCTCCGACAAGGACGGCGCCGACTCCGCCTTCGACCGCGAGCTGGTCGACGCGGACGTCGTGATCTCGCAGCCCTTCTGGCCGGCGTACCTCACCCCGGAGCGCATCGCCGCCGCCAAGAACCTCAAGCTCGCCGTCACCGCGGGCATCGGCTCCGATCATGTCGACCTGGACGCGGCGATCGCGCACGGCGTGACGGTCGCCGAGGTGACGTACTGCAACAGCATCAGCGTCGCCGAGCACGTGGTGATGATGACGCTGTCGCTGGTGCGCAACTACCTGCCCTCGCACCAGGTCGTTCTCGACGGCGGCTGGAACATCGCGGACTGCGTGGAGCGTTCGTACGACCTCGAAGGCATGCAGGTCGGGACGGTCGCCGCCGGGCGGATCGGGCTCGCGGTGCTGCGCCGGCTCGCGCCCTTCGACGTGAAGCTGCACTACACCGACCGGCACCGGCTGCCCGAGGACATCGAGCGCGAGCTGGGCCTGACCTGGCACGAGAGCGCCGCGGCCATGGTGCCGCACTGCGATGTCGTCACCATCAACGCGCCGCTGCACCCCGAGACGGAGGGCCTGTTCGGCGACGAGCTGATCGGCACGATGAAGCGCGGCGCCTACCTCATCAACACCGCGCGGGCGAAGATCGCCGACCGGGACGCCGTCGACCGGGCCCTGCGGAGTGGGCAGTTGGCGGGGTACGCGGGTGACGTCTGGTACCCGCAGCCGGCCCCCGCGGACCACCCCTGGCGGACCATGCCGCACCACGGCATGACCCCGCACATCTCGGGCTCCTCCCTCTCCGCGCAGGCCCGTTACGCGGCCGGCACCCGCGAGATCCTGGAGTCCTTCTTCGCGGGCCGGCCCCTCCGCGACGAGTATCTGATCGTGGAGGGCGGCCACTTGGCGGGCACGGGCGCCCACTCGTACTCCGTGTAGCGGGGTAGAGGGGGGCGGGAGGATGGGAGGGCCGGTGTCCGACACCGGTCCTCCCACCCGCTCACTCAGCCCTTGCCGAGGAGCTTCTTCATCTCGGCGATCTCGGCGGTCTGGCCGGTGACGATGTCACCGGCCATGTCCTTGGCGGGACCGTAACTGCCCTTGCTCTTCTCGGTGTTGGCCATGGTCACGGCACCCTGGTGGTGCTCGGTCATCATGGTCAGGAACATGGTGTCGAAGCCGGTGCCGGACGCCTTCTCCAGTTCGGCCATGTCCTTGTCGGCCATCATCCCCGGCATCCCGGAGTGCTCCGAGTGGTCCATGCCGGGCATGGCGGAGGAGGTGGCCGAGGGCACGTCCTCGCCCCAGGCCTTCAGCCAGCCGGACATCGTCTTGATCTCCGGGTCCTGGGCCTTCTCGATCCGCGAGGCGAGGCTCTTGACCTGGGCCGACGAGGCCCGATCGGCGGCGAGCCCGGCCATCTCCAGGGCCCCCTGGTGATGCGGGATCATGCCCTGCGCGAAGGCCACGTCCTGGGCGTTGTGGCTCCGGGCGCCGGTGCTGGTGCCGGTGGAGGACGCGGCGGAACCATGACCGTCGTGCCCGCTGTCACCGTCCCCATTGCCACAGGCGGCGAGGACGAGTGCGGCGGACACGGCGGCGGCCATCAGGGCGACGCGGCGGATCGGTGACGTACGAATCGGGAACGTACGAATCGGTGACGTACGAACGGTGTTGCGCATGCGGGAACTCCTGCTGTGCGAAAGGGATCTGGCGTGTGAGGGCGTGCGCGAGCGCACCGCGTCGCCCCGATGACGGGTGCGCGGTGGGGCGCAACGGCCTCTAGATCCGCAGGAGTTGGAGTTCGGCCAGATCAGGCGGCGCGCGGCCGCCGTCCGGCGCGGTGACGGCGTACGAGCGTGGCGCCTCGGCCGGTACGGCGGCGGCCACCGGGTCGGGCACGAGCGCGGGCAGTGCGGGCCCGCCGTTCACCGCCCCGGACACGCAGGTCCGGTCGGCGTGGTGCATCTGACCCGAGCCGCAGTCGTCACCGGCACAGTCCCCGTGCGCGGCGGCCGCGACCGTCGTGTGCCGGTCGGCGGAGTCCTCGTGCATTCCGCCACCGGGAGCCAGTGCGTGCATGCCCAGCAGCCCGACCAGGAGCCCGAGCACGAGCAGCGCCCGCCACCGCACGGGGTGCGGCGGCGCGGTGCGTTGCTGTGCGCGGGCTGTCACGCGGTTCATGCTACGCACACCGTTGCGGACCGCCGACGGTCACCCTCGGCGTCGGTCACTTCTGATCGGTGCTGTCGCTTTCCGCCGTCCAGAGGATGCGCGGCGGCACCACGCGCGCGCAGAGCGGCCCGCCGCGGCCGTCCGTCAGCCCGAGCCGCCCGACCAGCACGCCCTCACGCACGGCGGTGTCGAGCACCTCGCCCGGTACCGCGTCGAGCATCAGCTTGGCGCGGCGGAACATCGTGAAGGCCCCGGCCTCGTCGACCGACCCCCACGACAGATAGACGAACCGGCCGCCCGGCCCGCCCTGCAGATACGGCCCCTTCACATCCGTACCGTCCTCGGAGACGACGGCGGTGCACTCCAGCGTCCACCTCGCGGACCCGGCGTCCCCGGGCGTGGCACCGAGCAGCTCGGCCGGACGGTTCCGGCGCTGCACGGCGACATGGATGTTCGTGTACGACGGGACGCCCTGGGCGGGTCCGCAGGCGCGGCCCGGCAGGTCGACGGCGTCGATACGGATGCGCAGACCGGCCGTCATGCCGTCACCGCCTCGGTTCGTTGTCCTGTGGGACTTCAGTGTGCGGCTGTGGGCTTCGGTATCCGCGGGGCGGGCCCGTACCGGCGCGTGGCAGGATCGGGCGCCATGACGGCGTCTCCTTCGGTACGTACGCTGCGCGCGGCGGTCTTCGCCGCGCTGTGCGTGCTGCTCGCCGCCGGAGGACATGCCCTGGCGACCGGTTCGGCACCGCCCGTGTGGGCGCAGGCCGCCGGGTTCGCGCCGGTCTTCGGGGTCGCGTACCTGCTGGGCGGCCGGGAGCGCTCGCTGGCCGCCATCGGCGCAGGCACCCTCACGGCCCAGGGTGGTCTGCACCTGACCTTCGACGCCGCCCGCGCCCACGGCTTGGGCTCCCTGCGCTCGATGACCTCCATGCAGGGCATGACGTCGATGCAGGGCATGTCCTCGATGTCGGGGGCGCACGGCATGGCGTCCGCGCACGGCATGCGGATGGCCGCGCACGCTCACGTCCACAGCCAGACCCACGCGCTGACCCCGCACGCCACCGCCGCCCACGTCACGGCCGCGGTCCTGCTCACCTGGTGGCTGCGGCGCGGCGAGGCCGCCCTGTGGTCGCTGCTGCGCAGGGCCGCCACGCTGGTGCCGGGGCTGGTGGCGTGGTGGCAGGTGCGCGACGGCGCGCGGGGCGTGCCGGCCGCACCGGACGCCGTAGCTCTCTGCGCGGTCCGCCCACGACCGCTCGGACGACAACTCTTCCTGCGACATGCGGTGCAGCGGCGCGGGCCGCCGCCGGGGCCTTCGTACGCGAACTGACCCCAACACCCTTTTCCAGTACGGAGATCAGCCCACTCATGTCCCCAGTACGCTCCACCCTGCGCCGCGCCGGAATCGTCACCGGCCTCGCCGCCACCGCGATCATGACCGCCGCGGGCATCGCCTCCGCGCACGTCACCGTCCACCCCGAGAGCTACGCGAAGGGCGCCACGGACGGCATCCTGACCTTCCGCGTGCCCAACGAGGAGGACACCGCGAGCACCACCAAGGTGCAGGTCTTCCTGCCCACCGACCACCCCGTCCTCGGCGTGCTCGTCTCCCCGCACGACGGCTGGACCGCCAAGGTCACCACCACCAAGCTCAAGACGCCGGTCAAGACCGACGACGGCACCATCACCGACGCGGTCTCCGCGGTCACCTGGACCGGCGGGAAGATCGGCGCCGGACAGTTCGAGGACTTCGACGTCGCCTTCGGTCAACTGCCCGACGACACCGACCAGTTGACCTTCAAGACCCTCCAGACGTACTCCGACGGCAAGACCGTCCGCTGGATCGAGGAGGCACAGTCGGGCGACGAGGAGCCGGAGAACCCGGCGCCGGTCCTGAAGCTGACCGCCAAGGGCGCCTCGGAGGACGGCGATACGGCGGCCGCGCCGTCCGCGTCGGCGACCACGCAGGCGTCCGCGTCCGACAGTTCGGACAGCTCCAGCAGCTCCGACGCCAGTGACTCCACCGCGCGCGGGCTCGGCATCGCCGGTCTCGTCGTGGGCGTACTGGGCCTGGCGGCGGCCGCGTTCGCCGTCGCGCGCGGCCGGTCGGCGGGGTCCGGCAAGGAGTAGGAACGAGCCCCCCCGGGCATGGCCGTTCTCGTCTTCGTCCTCGTCCTCGTGTCCTGGGTCACAGCCTGTGGGTTGAGTGTGGTGACCTGTGCACTTCCGTACTCACCCTTGCCGGTGACGACCCGGATGCGAGGATGAGGCGCATGAGGCCAGGGTGGTTTGCACGCACGACACGGACCGCGATGTTCGCGGCCGTGTGCGTGCTGCTCGCCGCCCTCGGCCACGTGTTGATGTCCGGCAGCGAGGTGCCCCTGTGGGCGCTCGCCGCCGGTGCGGCCGTGACCGGCGCCGCGGGTTGGTGCCTGGCGGGCCGTGAACGCGGGCTCCCGTTGATCGTGGCCGTCGTGGTCGCTGCCCAGACCCTGCTCCACTCGGCGTTCTCGCTGGCGCAGTCGGCGCACGTCGAGGCGGGGGCGCGGCACACCATGGACTCCATGGACATGGGCGGGATGCACATGTCCTCGGCGGACTCCATGGACATGGCCTCGATGGGGGCGGCGGCGGCCATGTCCGGGCCGACGGGTTCCGCGGACTCCATGGACATGGGCTTCTCGCTCCACGGCACCCCGTCCTCCCTCGGCATGCTCGCCGCCCACCTGCTGGCCGCGCTGCTGTGCGGTCTGTGGCTGGCGTACGGGGAACGGGCGGCCTTCCGCATCCTGCGGGCCGTCGCCGCACGGCTGGTGGCCCCGCTCCGGCTGCTGCTCGCGCTGCCCGCCACCCCGGACCGTCCGCGGGTTCGCCCGCACCGCCGACGCTCCGACCGGGCGCCGCGCCTGCTCCACCTCACCCACGCGATCACCTCTCGCGGGCCGCCCATGGCCACGGCTGTCGTCAGATGACAGCTGGTTCCCGGGGCGGCCCCTGCGCACGCCCCGGCCACGGCCGTACGCGCGCGTCGACGCGGTAGGGCCGACCTCCCTCTTGACCGGACCGCCCGCGCCCTCGCGCGCCCGCGGCCCGGATCGCGGATCCCGAGAAGGACCCCAGGTGATCACTCCTGCCCTGCCCGCGCAGCGCGCGGAAGTTGACGTCAAAGGCGACGTCAAGGTGGACGTAAAAGTCGACGTCAAAATGGACATCAAAGCGGACGTACGCGCTGCGACAGGCGTCGCCGAAAGCGCCAGGTCGCACACCGAACGAGACCTCGCCGACGTCATCGACCCCCTCGCCCCCCTCGACGAGTCCATAACGGCGTGGGCCCTCGCCGCCCGGACCGGCGACCAGGCCGCCGTCGAGCGCTTCGTCCACGCCCTGCACCGCGACGTCCGGCGCTACGTCGCCCATCTGTGCGCCGATCCGCAGGCCGTGGACGACCTCGCGCAGGACACGTTCCTGCGGGCGCTCGGCAGTCTGCACCGGTTCGAGGGCCGCTGCTCGGCCCGCTCGTGGCTGCTGTCCATCGCCCGCCGCGCGGTGATCGACGGCTATCGGTACGCCGCCGCACGCCCCCGGCAGTCCGACGCGCCGGACTGGGAGCCGGCCGCGGAACGCGCCCAGCCGCGGGGCCTGCCGGGCTTCGACGACGGGGTGGTCCTGCTCGACCTGCTCTCCGCACTGCCGGACGAGCGCCGGGAGGCCTTCATCCTCACCCAACTCCTCGGCCTGCCCTACGCGGAGGCCGCCGCGGTGAGCGACTGCCCGATAGGGACGGTCCGTTCACGAGTGGCAAGGGCACGCGCCACGCTCGTTGGTCAACTGACCGACTCCGAAGCGGTGTTGATGGCCTAGGCGGGACGCGACGGGCTCGCCGCGATCCTGCGGCGGCCGGCCGGGACGGTCGTCGGCCTCGACTTCGACGGCACTCTCGCCCCGATCGTGCCG